>NZ_JADPET010000066.1 GCF_015667935.1 Clostridium sp. 1001270J_160509_D11
ATTAAAAATAAACATTTTAGGGGGACATTTATGAATCAAAAACTAAATGAGTTATGGGAAAAACATCATAAAAGAGTTTATGATATTAGACATCAACTTCATATGAATCCAGAATTGGGATTTCAAGAGTATGAAACTTCTAAATTAATAGCAACTGAGCTTGAAAATTTAGGAATTGAAGTTACTAGAAATGTTGCAAAAACAGGTGTTGTAGGCTTAATAAAAGGTGAACATCCTGGAAAAACTGTAGCACTTAGAGCAGATATAGATGCGTTAAGTATCAATGAAGAAACAGATTTTGAATTTAAGTCAAAAGTTCCAGGCGTAATGCACGCATGTGGTCACGATGGACACACAGCAAGTCTTTTAGGTGTTGCAATGATGTTAAATGAGATGAAAGATGAGCTACATGGTGATGTAAAATTAATATTCCAACCAGCTGAAGAAGTTGAAGGTGGGGCATTACCTATGATAAAAGAAGGCGTTTTAGAAAATGTCGATGCAGTGTTTGGTGGACATCTATGGGGAGCTATTAAAGAAGGAAAAATAGGAGTTAGACATGGAGCTTTAATGGCATCACCAGATATATTTACTATAAAAATAATCGGAAAAGGCGGTCATGGTGGAGTACCTCATGCAAGTGTTGACCCAGTTCCAGTAATGGCTCAAATTATAAGTGCATTACAAACGATAGTAAGTAGAAAAAATGATCCAACAAATCCACTTGTAATATCTTGTTGCAATGTTCATGCAGGTGAATGTCACAATGCTATACCAACAGAGGCAGTAATCCAAGGAACTGTAAGAACATTAAACAACGAAACTAGAGATTTTGCAGAAAAAATGATGGAGCAACTCGTAAAAGGTATTGTCGAGTCACAAGGTGCAACTTATGAATTTGAATTTATAAGACAATTCCCACCGCTAATAAATGACAACGAAGCGACAGATATAATAGAAGCATCTGCTAAAAAAGTAGTAGGAAGTGAAAATGTATTTGAAATTCCAGCACCGAGTATGGGTGGAGAGGACTTTGCATTTTTTGCACAAGAAAGACCTGCATCATTTGTATTTGTAGGAATGGCAGAAGATGAAGAAAATCCAATACTACATCACAACTCTAAGTTTAAATGGGAAGATAGAAATATGAAGAACTTAGCACAAACTTTAGCTCAAGTTGCTATAGATTATTTAAATCAAGAAAATGATGAAAGTGATGATTTGGAATTTGAAATGATAGCATTTTAATAAATGAAAATTATTTTATATATAAGTGGAGGAGTACATTTGGAATTAAGAAAAGAGAAAGAAGTTGTAAAAAAACCAAGTTTATTTATGAGGTTTTTAAATAGGGTCGAAATAGTGGGGAATAAATTGCCTGACCCAGTAACTATATTTGTTATTTTATGGTTTTTAATTATAGGGATATCAGCTATAGTAGCTAATTCAGGTGTTACAGCGGTTCACCCAGGTACTGGCGAAACTGTTGCAGCAGTAAACTTACTATCAAAAGAACAAATGCAATTATTTTTAAAAAATGTAGTTAGTAACTTTACAAGCTTTGCGCCATTAGGATTAGTTTTAGTTACGATGCTTGGTGCAGGACTTGCTGAAAAAGTTGGTATGATGGAATCATTATTAAAATCATTTGCGGGTAAAATACCGCCACAACTTGTTACAGCAACTACTATATTAGTAGGGATAGTAGCAAACTGTGTTGCAGATGCAGGGTTTGTTGTATTCCCACCGTTAGCAGCATTAATATATTTAGGAATAGGTAGACATCCATTAACAGGTATGTTTGCAGCTTATGCAGGTGTTGCTGCAGGTTTCTCTGCTAATATAATAATATCAATGTCAGATGCATTAGTTGCAGGATTTACTATACCAGCAGCACAAATCATAGAGGCATCATATACAAGTACACCAGCGATGAACTACTATTTCTTATGTGCATCATCTGTATTATTAACAGTAGTAGGTACATTTGTAACTGAAAGATATATAGCACCTCGTTTTGATGGAACTCCATATGAAGATACTGGATATGATGCAACAGCAGAAGTTACAGGTAAAGAAAAGAAAGCTTTAAAATATGCAGGATTAAGTGTATTAGTATTTGTTGTAATAGTAGTAGCATTATGTATAGGGCCAAATGCATTTATGGCTGATACAGAGACAGGTTCATTAGTATCATCAAATTCAACACTAATGGCTGGTATGGTACCACTTATAACATTATTATTCTTTATACCTGGTGTTGTATATGGTGTTGTTGCAGGAAAAATCAAAAGTGATAAAGATGTTGCAGCATTATTATATGATTCAATTTCAGGGATGGGTTCTTACATAGTATTAGCTTTTGCAGCTGGACAATTTTTAGCATTATTCAACGCATCTAACTTAAGTTCATTACTTGCGATAATCGGTGCAGAGTGGTTAGAAAATGTCGGATTAACAGGTCCAACATTAATAATTGCATTTGTTTTATTCTCAGGTGTAATAAACTTATTTGTTGGAAGTATGTCTGCAAAATGGGCTATAATGGCACCAATATTTGTGCCGATGTTTATGTTATTAGGTTATTCACCAGCATTAACTCAAATAGCATATAGAATAGGGGATTCAATAACTAACCCAATATCTCCTATATTTACATATTTCCCAGTTATACTTGCATATGCTAAAAAATATGACAAAGACATGGGAATCGGTACAATTATGTCGGCTATGTTACCATATTCATTGGTATTTGCAATAGCTTGGATATTATTACTACTAGTGTTTATAGTATTTAACTTGCCATTAGGAATCGGTGGAAGTATATATAGGACTATGTAGGAAATTAATCTGATTTATAAACTTAAAATTAGAATACTTATTACATTTTAAAGAGCTATATCAGATTTGAGATAGCTCTTTAATTCAATTTAACAAAAATATAATTTAATCAACAGATAATATATGTATAATTAAAAAAGAAGAATTATTATAGCAAAATTGATTTAGGAAATGAGGTATAAAAAATGGAGGCAATATTAAAAGTGGATATAAAAGAATTGGCAAGAGAATATAGAGATTATGTTATATCTCTTAGAAGACATTTTCACCAATACCCAGAGCTTAGTTTAGAAGAATTTGAAACTAGTAAAAAAATAAAAGAAGAATTAGAAAAAATGGGGATAGAATATGTAAGTGCTGGAGGGACTGGTGTTATAGCTGATATAAAAGGAAGCAAACCAGGAAAGACGATAGCATTAAGAGCAGATATGGACGCACTACCAGTTGAAGAACTTACAGAGTGTGATTTTAAATCAAAAATAGATGGAAATATGCATGCTTGTGGACACGATTCACATATGGCGATGCTTTTAGGAGCAGCAAAAATACTTAATGGAATGAGAGATCAAATAAACGGTACAGTTAGATTAATATTCCAACCAGCAGAAGAAAACGCAAAAGGTGCACCTGCAATGATAAGAGATGGAGCAATTGACGGTGTCGACAGTATATTTGCAATACATATATGGGCACAAATTCCTGTAGGTAAAGTTTCACTAGAAGCTGGGCCAAGAATGGCATCAACAGATTGGTTCTATATAGATGTAAAAGGTAAGGGTGGACACGGTTCACAACCAGAAAACTGTATAGATGCTGTTGTTGCAAGTTCTGCAATAGTTATGAACTTACAGACATTAGTAAGTAGAGAGACAAGACCGCATAATCCGTTAGTTCTTTCAATAGGATTATTACATTCAGGAACTAGATTAAACGTTATAGCGGAAGAGGGTCGTATGGAAGGAACGACTAGATGTTTTGACCCTGAGCTTAGAAAACAACTTCCTATAAAAATGGAGAGAATAATAAAAAACACTGCTGAGGCATTTGGAGCAACAGCAACATTAGAATACGACTTTGCAGGTTCAGCAGTAGTAAACGACGAGAGATGCTCAGAAATTGGACAAGCCTCTGTTGAAAAAATACTAGGCAAAGATGGAAACTACCAATTTGAAAAAGTTACAGGTGGAGAAGATTTCTGTTTTTATTTAGAACAAATTCCAGGAGCATTAGCATTTGTAGGATGCAAAAATGATGAAAAGCAATGTTGTTATGCCCATCACAATGGAAGATTTGCAATAGATGAAGATAGTTTAGAAATAGGTACTGCATTATATGCTCAATATGCAATTGATTTTTTAAATAAATATGAAAAATAATTATCTTATATAATAAAATATAAAAACATATAAATTAGACTTTACAATTGTTTTGAAATATTAAAATTGATATACTGAATACTATAATATTTTGACAAAATTTATTTAAATATAGAGGTTTATAAAGTGTAAAAATTCTCTATAAACTATCTAATATATGTCAAAATAAGAACTTAAAGGGGTTACATATAGGAGGATAAGATGTTTGAGAATTTAAAAGCTTCAGATCCTGAAATATATGCAAGTATGAAGAGGGAATTAGAAAGACAACAAAGAAACATAGAGCTAATTGCTTCAGAAAATATAGTTTCAGTTCCAGTTATGGAGACAATGGGGAGTCATTTAACTAATAAATATGCAGAAGGATATAGTGGTAGAAGATATTATGGTGGATGTGAATATATAGATGAGATAGAAACATTAGCTATAGATAGACTTTTAGAAATATTCGGTGGAGAACATGCAAATGTCCAACCACATTCAGGTGCTAATGCAAACTTAGCAGTTTATTTTGCAATGCTTAAACCAGGGGATAAAGTAATGGGGATGAATTTATCTCAAGGTGGTCACCTAACTCATGGTTCACCGGTTAATATATCAGGGAAGTACTTTGATTTTACTGAATATGGTGTAGGAGAAGATGGAAAAATAGATTATGATGAAGTTAGAAAAACTGCATTAGAAGTTAAACCAAAAATGATAGTTGCTGGGGCGAGTGCATACCCTAGAGAAATAGATTTTAAAAAATTTAAAGAGATAGCAGATGAAGTAGGGGCTTATTTAATGGTAGATATGGCCCATATAGCAGGTCTTGTGGCTGCTGGTCTTCATCAAAATCCAGTAGAAGTTGCAGATTTTGTAACTACTACAACACATAAAACATTGAGAGGGCCTCGTGGTGGAGTTATAATTTGTAAAGAGAAATACGCAAAAGCAATCGACAAAGCCGTATTCCCAGGAATACAAGGTGGTCCACTTGAACATATAATTGCTTCAAAAGCAGTTTGCTTTAAAGAAGCACTACAACCTGAATTTAAATCTTATCAAACTCAAGTTGTAAAAAATGCTAAAAAGTTAGCAGAAGAATTAGATAAAAGAGATTTTAAATTAGTTTGTGGAGGAACTGACAACCACTTACTACTATTAGATTTCACAAATAAAAATATAACAGGAAAAGAAGCAGAAAAACTACTAGATGAAGCATATATAACAGTAAATAAAAATGCTATACCAAACGACCCATACGGAGCAAATGTTACAAGTGGTATAAGAATAGGTACACCAGCAGTAACAACAAGAGGTATGGTAGAAGAAGATATGGAAGTAATTGCAGAAGCTATAGATTTATGCTTAACTCATAAAAATCAAGACAAAGCTAGAGAATTAGTAATAGGTCTTACTAAAAAATATCCATTATATGAGGAATATAATTTAATGGACTAAAAATCTTGAGACTATAAAATCTCCCTTTTTGCAGATAAATATATTTGCTAGGAGGGAGTATTTTTATGTTTAAACAAGAAAAAAGCAAGAATTTAATTTTATCAAGCATGATACAATAAAAAAGGAGGTGAAGTTTATGAAAACGGGAAGTCAGATTCAAAGTCGTGTTAGTGAATATGCTAAGAAAGATATTTCACAAATGTATAAGGATTTTAATATAAGTGATGATGGGTATAATCAACAACAAGTTCGTTTTAATAGAGATATATACGGTCTGAATATTGATGATAAGAAAATAGAAACTACTTTATATAGATTTTTTAGATCTTTTAATAATCTTTTCAGTATGATTTTATTAGTTTTAATTTTAGTTTCTTTTTTTACTGATGTGATATTTACTTCTAACTATAGGCGTAACGCAACAACTTGTTTAATGCTAGTTATAATATTCTTAATTAGTGGATTTGTACGATTTATACAAGAAATGCGTTCAAAAAAAGCGGTTGATTCATTGATTGAACTTATTAATATAAATGTTCAGACACGCAGAAATGGAAAGTGGCAAGAAATTTCATCAAATGAATTAGTTGTGGGAGATAGAGTGAAATTTTATGCTGGAGATAGAATACCAGCAGATATACGACTTATAAAGTCTAATGAACTATTTATTTCTCAATCTATGTTAACTGGAGAGAGCATAGTAATTGAAAAAAATACTGACATAGTAGATAAAAAAGAAAGTATAAGTTTAAATGATTACAACAATATTGTTTTTTCAGGCTCTTTAGTTATTGGTGGAATTGGAGAAGGAATTGTACTAGCAGTAGGCAAAGAAACTGTTTATGGAGAAATTAGTAGAGATGTAAATATTCGCAAGAATGGATTTGACAAGGGGGCAAATTCGATAGCAGGTGTATTAATTAAATTTATTGCTATTTTAGTACCTTTTGTATTTATTTCATGTGGATTAGTTCAAGGTAACTGGCTATCAGCATTTTTATTTTCATTATCAGTAGCAGTAGGATTAACACCGGAGATGCTTCCTATGGTCATAAATGCCTGCCTTGCAAAGGGAAGTTCTGTTATGGGGAAAAAGGATACCATTGTAAAAAATATTAATGCAATGCAGGGCTTTGGAAGTATGGATGTTCTTTGTGTCGACAAAACAGGAACATTAACTGGAGATAAAATAGTTTTAGAATATTATATAGATATTTTGGGAAATGAAAACAAACAAGTATTAGAGTATGCTTATTTAAATAGTCTATATCATACAGGTGTTAAAAATCATTTAGATGATGCGATTTGCCATGTTGAAAGAATGCCGAATTTTAATTATTTAGAACTATTAAAGAAGTATAAGAAATTGGACGAGTTACCATTTGATTATAATAGAAAATATGTTAGCGTATTGTGTGAAAATAACATAAATGAAAAATCGAATTTAAATAATAAAAATTTATTGATTGTAAAAGGCGATGTTGAGACAGTATGCAAAAAATGTACATATGCTGAATATAGAGGTGAAGTTTATCCCATGGATATACAAAGTGTTCATCATATTATTGATGAAATGCAAGAAGATGGGATGAAGGTCATCGCTGTTGCTTATAAAAATATTAATAAAAAGTATATTATGCCAGATGATGAAAATGATTTAATACTACTTGGGTATTTAACATTTTTTGATGCTCCTAAAAAAAGTGCACAAGAAGCAATAGAACAATTAAAAAAATTGAATGTACCTATTAAGGTTTTAACAGGAGATAGCGAAAGGGTTGCTTTATCAGTTTGTAGACGACTAAACTTAGATACAGATAACGTAATCGTTGGAGAAAAACTATCTGAGTTAAAAGATGATGAGTTATCAATATTATGCGAAAAGACAACAATATTTGCACAATTATCTCCTAAGCAAAAGGCAAAAATAATTAAAATTTTACAAGAAAATGGGCATACAGTAGGATTTTTGGGAGATGGAATGAATGATTTACATGCCATATTGCAATCAGACGTTGGAATATCAGCAGAAGGGGCAACAGAGGCATTACAAGAAGCTGCAGATGTAATATTATTAAAAAAGGATTTAAATGTTTTAGAAGAAGGAATATTAGAAGGCCGTAAAGTTTTTGTAAATATGAGTAAGTATATTCGTATTACTGCATCTTCTAATTTTGGTAATATATTAGCTGTAGTTATTGCAAGTGTTTTACTTCCGTTTTTCCCAATGACTTCGATACAATTATTACTTTTAAATTTATTATATGATGTTTTATGTTTGATTCTTCCATGGGATAATGTTGATGAGGAATTATATTGCAAGCCAAGAGATTGGTCGGGCAAAACTTTAGGGCGATTTATGTTGTTTTTTGGACCAATTAGTACAATTTTTGATTTAACAACATTTGCATTTTTATTCTTATGGTTATGTCCAACAATAAGTGGAGGGACATTTACAAGTCTAAATCATGAGTCACAACAAACATTTATTACATTGTTCCAAACAGGGTGGTTTTTGGAATCAATGTGGTCTCAAGTTTTGATTTTATATTCATTGCGTTCAAAGAAAATACCATTTATACAAAGTAAACCAGCCAAACCAGTTATTTTAGTTACTATTATAGGAATTATTCTATTTACCATTATGACTATAATACCAATTGGACGTTTTGTAGGTCTTACAAAAATGCCTTTAAGCTATTTTGCATTTTTACTACTAGTTGTATTGCTTTATATATCATTAGTAAGTATTGCAAAATCATGGTATGTAAAAAAATATAAGGAATTAATATAAGGGGGGGAGTTTAAATGAAAAAGAAAATTGAATTTGCTAATTTAACTTCTTCTCTAGCTAGTTGGCTTTTAGAAAAATTAAAGGCTGCACCACTAGATGTAGGTAATATAGATGAATTTAAAGAAGGTATAGAAGGGTTATTAGATGGAAGTAATAATAGTTTAATGTTAGAGATAGACGATGATACTGTTTATGAAGAACATTGCTTTGATGTTATAGAGATTGGGGATCTTACAATAAGACCTAAAGAGAGAAGAGTTCTTTGTAATACTCAAGAAATTTCACTAACTCCTAAAGAATATGATATTTTATTATTTCTTGTAAAAAATAGAGGTGAAGTTCTAACAAAAGAGCAGATTTATCAAGCTGTGTGGGATAGTGAATACCTGCTAGATGACAGTAATATTATGGCTTTTATAAGGAAATTAAGAAAAAAGATAGAGCCAAATCCAGATGCACCAATATATATTTTGACGATTTGGGGAATAGGATATAAATTTAATGATGATTTATAAAACTGAATACATCGCAAGAAAAATGCAAGAATTTCGCAATGGAATTACTTGCATTTTTTTCTTATACTTTTAGTTGTAAATCAGAAAGGAGGGAGAATATAAATGGACCCTGATGGTAAGAGAAAAAACAATATAGCAACCCGGTGAAATATTAATATATCGGATTGCTTCTTAAAAAGGAGGTAATTACGATGAATAAAAAAATGATAAAAAACAATATAGCTACTAATAAAGTAACAGAAAATCAAATCGTAAAAAAAGAACAAGAAAGTCGCATTCATTTTGCGGCAACTCAACCAATAAAAACAGTATTAGACTCTTTAGAAACAACATTAATAGGATTAGATACTGAAAATGTATCAAAACACCGCCATAAATATGGAACAAATAAGATAACAAAAGAAAAGAAAAAATCTTTATTTTCTAGACTTGCAGATGCATTTGTAAATCCTTTTACAATAATTTTATTTTGTCTAGCACTTGTATCATGTGTAACAGATATGATACTACCTTATTTTTCGCTATTTGGAAGTAATCCAGATGAATTTAATTGTTTAACAGTAGTAATAATTGTGACAATGGTCGTTATCTCTGGAACACTTCGATTTGTACAAGAATCTAGAAGTGGTGATGCAGCAGAAAAGTTATTAGATATGATTACAACAACTTGTACAGTTACAAGAAAAGAGCAAAAACAAGAAATAAAACTTGAGGAAGTTGTAGTAGGGGATATAGTCTATTTATCAGCTGGTGATATGATACCTGCAGATGTACGTATTATAGAATCAAAAGATTTATTTGTGAGCCAAGCTAGTTTAACTGGGGAAAGTGAGCCTATTGAGAAATTAGGAAATATCCAAGAAAAAAATGAAAATATTACAGAATATAATAATATTGCTTTTATGGGAAGCAATGTTATTTCAGGAACTGCTACAGCTGTTGTGGTTTCTGTAGGAGATTCTACTTTGTTTGGATCAATGACAGTATCAGTTGCACAAGAAGCGGTAGAAACTAGTTTTACAAAAGGTGTAAATGCTGTTTCTTGGGTACTTATTCGCTTTATGTTGATTTTAGTTCCTGTTGTATTCTTTATAAATGGAATAACAAAAGGGAATTGGTTAAATGCATTTTTGTTTGCTATTTCTATAGCAGTTGGATTAACACCAGAGATGTTACCAATGATAGTGACAACATGCCTTGCAAAAGGGGCAGTGGCAATGAGTAAAAAACAAACTATAGTTAAAAATTTAAATTCTATTCAAAATTTTGGGGCTATAGATGTATTATGTACTGATAAAACAGGAACCTTAACACAAGACAAAGTAGTTTTAGAATATCATCTTAATATAAATGGAGATGAAGATATGCGTGTGCTTCGTCATGCTTATCTAAATAGTTATTTCCAAACAGGATATAAAAATTTAATGGATTTAGCTATTATTGAAAAAACTGAAGAAGCAGAAACTAAAAATAGGGAATTAATTAATCTTTCTAATCACTATAAAAAAGTAGATGAAATACCTTTTGATTTTAATCGCCGACGTTTATCTACTGTTGTAGAAGATATAAATGGTAAAACACAAATGGTTACGAAAGGCGCAATTGAAGAGATGCTATCAATTTGCTCATATGTTGAGTTTGATGGAAAAGTTCAAAACTTGACAGATTCACTATGTAAAAAAATTATAAAAACAGTTGATGATTTAAATGAGAAGGGATTTAGAGTTCTTGGAATTGCACAAAAAAGCAATCCATCACCAGTTGGAGCTTTTGGAGTAAAAGATGAATGTGAGATGGTATTATTAGGATATCTTGCATTCTTAGACCCACCAAAAGAATCTACGGCTGATGCAATACGTACGTTAAAAGAATATGGAATTGCAACAAAAATTTTAACTGGAGATAATGATAAAGTAACACGTACTGTATGTAAACAAGTAGGATTAGAAGTAAGAAATATGCTACTTGGTTCAGATATAAATCGCATGTCAGATGAAGAGTTAGCAAATATAGCAGAAACAACAGATGTATTTGCAAAATTAACGCCGGATCAAAAATCGAGAGTTGTAACTGTTCTTCGTCAAAATGGACATACAGTTGGTTTTATGGGAGATGGAATCAATGATGCAGCGGCAATGAAATGTGCAGATATAGGAATTTCTGTTGATACAGCAGTTGATGTAGCAAAAGAATCAGCAGACATTGTACTATTAGAAAAAGATTTGATGGTATTAGAAGAAGGAATCATTGAAGGTAGAAAGACATATGCAAATATGATTAAATACATTAAAATGACTGCATCATCTAACTTTGGAAATATGTTTTCTGTTTTAGCAGCATCAGCATTATTGCCATTTCTACCAATGATGAGTATACATCTTTTATGTTTAAATTTAATATATGATTTATCATGTACAGCTATTCCATGGGATAATGTAGACGAGGAATTTATTAAGGTTCCTAGAAAATGGGATGCGTCTTCAGTAGGTAAATTTATGATGTGGATGGGACCAGTAAGTTCAATATTTGACTTTACAACTTATATTTTTATGTACTTTGTATTTTGTCCAATATTTGTATCACATGGAGTATTATATAATGATTTAGCAAGTGTATATAGTGGAGCAGAGTTAATGCAAATGCAATTTAACTATATAGCTATGTTCCAAGCTGGTTGGTTTGTAGAATCAATGTGGAGTCAAACACTTGTTATTCATATGATTCGTACACCAAAGCTACCATTTATTGAAAGCAGTGCATCATTACCTGTGAGTTTATTAACCTTAACTGGAATTATAGTATTAACAGTTATACCATTTACACCACTTGGAACAATACTAGGCTTTGTTTCATTACCAGGCGCTTATTTTGCTTACCTAATACCATGTATAATAGCGTACATGTTATTGGCAACTAGTATAAAGAAAGCTTATGTGCGTCATTTTGGGGAATTGTTATAGAGGAGGTATGTTAAAATGAATTGGAATAATATGTGGAATACACTTTTTAATACAACAGAGTTATTTGGAATTAACATGGGCTTTTGGGTTTGCTTACTGATAATTATAATTATAGTAATATTGATGAATGTAGTATTTTGGAGTATGAAGCCTTTAAATGCTATTGAAAAATAAAATTATTTTTTTGAGAGTTCGGAAAATTTTCGGACTCTCTTTTTGTTTATTAAATGTGTTACTATTTAATAGTAGTCAGTTTTTTTGATATAATGGACATATTTTGTAAACTATAATAATATATATAGGTACGATTTATTAAAATACATACAACTTATTCAAATCATAAAAGTTTTATAGATAAATTACAACGGATTTATAATAAATATATTTTTTTAATAAAAGAAAATATGAGAGGAGATAACGATGAGTAAGTATATTATGGCACTGGATGCTGGGACAACTAGTAACAGGTGTATATTATTTAATAAAAAAGGTCAAATAATTAGTGTAGCACAAAAGGAATTCACTCAATATTTTCCGAAGCCAGGTTGGGTTGAGCATGATGCAAATGAAATATGGTCATCTCAACTTGGTGTTGCTGTAGAAGCTATGGCAAAAATCGATGCAACTGCAAATGATATAGCTGCTATAGGAATAACTAATCAAAGAGAGACGACAATAGTTTGGGATAAAAATACAGGTGAGCCAATATACAATGCAATAGTATGGCAATGTAGGAGAACTTCTCAATACTGTGATAAATTAAAAGAAAAAGGACTTACAGAGAAATTTAGAGAAAAGACAGGTCTTATAGTAGATGCTTATTTTTCTGGAACAAAATTAAAATGGATATTAGACAATGTAGAAGGTGCTAGAGAAAAGGCAGAAAACGGAGATTTATTATTTGGAACGGTGGAGACTTGGCTAATTTGGAAATTAACTAAAGGCAAAGTACATGTTACAGATTACTCAAATGCATCTAGAACTTTACTTTTTAATATTAAAGAATTAAAATGGGATGACGAAATTTTAGCTGAATTAAATATTCCAAAATGTATATTGCCAGAAGTAAAACAATCTAGTGAAATATATGGATATTGTGATCACTCATTCTTAGGAGGGGAAATCCCAATATCAGGGGCAGCAGGAGACCAACAAGCTGCTTTATTTGGACAAACTTGTTTTAATGCTGGTGAGGCTAAAAATACATTTGGAACAGGTTGCTTTATGCTTATGAATACAGGTGAGACACCAGTTTATTCAGAAAATGGTCTTGTTACAACTATAGCATGGGGACTTGATGGAAAGGTAAACTATGCACTAGAAGGTTCGATATTTGTAGCTGGAGCTGCTATACAATGGCTTAGAGATGAACTTAGAATAATAGAATCAGCAGCAGATTCTGAACATATGGCAAATATGGTAGAGGATACTAATGGATGTTATGTAGTACCTGCATTTACAGGGCTTGGTGCACCACATTGGGATCAATATGCAAGAGGTGCAATAGTAGGTTTAACTCGTGGAGTAAACAAATATCACATAGTTCGTGCAACTTTAGAATCGCTAGCATTCCAAGTAAATGACGTTTTGGAAGCTATGAAAGTCGACTCAAAAATAGAATTAGAATCATTAAAGGTTGACGGAGGAGCAAGCCAAAATAACTTATTAATGCAGATGCAATCAGATATAATAAATGCTCCAGTAAAGCGTCCAAGATGTGTTGAAACTACAGCTATGGGAGCTGCATATCTAGCAGGATTAGCAGTAGGATATTGGAAAAGTAAAGAAGAAGTTATTAAAAACTGGGAGATAGATAAAGTATTTACTCCTCAAATATGTGAAGAAAATAGAACTAAAAAGATAAAGGGCTGGCACAAGGCAGTCGGATGTTCATATGGATGGGCAAAAGAAGACGAAATTTAAGTTTGATATAGATAAATATATAAGTTAAAAATAAGCCTTTATAAATATAAAGGTTGAAAAAGAGTATTGCTAAATATTAACGTATTTAAGATAAAGTTAATATTATAATAGTATAGTAGTTTATATAAAAAATATCCCTATGGAATAAATCCATAGGGTTTTTAAATGAAAGGATTAGTATTATGATATTGCCAAAAAGACTTAAAAAAGGTGATACAATAGGTGTCATCGCTCCTTCAGGGCATTTGCGTGAAGTCAATATTGATGATGTTGAAAAATCATTAATAGAAAGAGGATACAAAGTAAAAATGTATCAAAGTTGTTACTCTGTAGATAGAGGATATCTTTCAGGAAAAGACGATTTAAGAGCAAAGGACTTACAAGATGCATTTGAAGATAAAGATATAGATGCAGTATTTTGTATAAGAGGTGGATATGGAGCAGCGAGATTATTGGATTTAATAGATTTTGATATTATTAAAAACAATCCAAAAATATTTTTAGGATTATCTGATATAACTGCTCTTCATATAGCATTTAATCAAAAATGTGATTTAGTAACTTATCATGGACCAGTAGGTAGACGATTTGTGGATATGGATGAATATACGGAAGAGTCAGTATTTCAAAATTTATCTGCAGACTTCGAGATAAATTTTGAAAATCCAAAAGGCGAAGAAATAATAACTTTATATGATGGAAAATGTCAAGGTGAGATAGTTGGGGGAAATTTAAGCTTGATAAATACATCTCTAGGAACTGAATATGAAATAAATACTAAGGATAAAATATTGTTTATAGAAGAAACTAGCGAATATGTTTACAATGTAGATAAAATGATAAACCACTTACACATGGCAGGTAAATTTGAAGATTGTAAAGGTATTATATTTGGCGATTTTGATAATTGTAGAAAAGTCAGAGATGAAGATTGGTCAGTTGAAGATATAGTAGATGAAATAGCAAAACTATATAAAAAACCAACAATTTATAATTTACAAAGTGGACATTGTCTTCCAGTTGGAACAATTCCAATGGGTGCTATGTGTTATTTAGACGCTACTAATAAAACAGTTAGATTTGATTATTCAAATTGTGAAGATAATAAATAATATAAATATCAACTAAGGAGAAAATATGGAAAAAATCACAACAGTATTATTCGATTTAGATGGAACATTAATCCCCTTCGATCAAAAGGAATTTATAGAATCTTATTTATACCTTATATCCAAAAAATTCGTTCCAATGGGATACGATAAAGATATGCTTATAAAAGCATTGTGGGATGGAACGGGAAATATGATCAAAAATGATGGGAAAGTAATGAATAGAGATATATTTAAATCTACTTTTACAGAGTTGATGGAAAAAGAATACGACGAAATGGAAGGGGATTTCATGGAGTTTTATGAAAAAGAATTTGACGATGTAAAAGAAACTCTACAAGAAGAAGTAGATAGAGCTGAATTTATAAAAACTATAAAAGACAAAGGGTTAAAAGTAGTTTTAGCGACAAATCCAATATTTCCAAAGGCGGCAATAAAAACAAGACTAAATTGGATAGGTCTTAGTGTAGATGATTTTGACTATATTACAACTTTTGAAAATAGTCACTATTGCAAGCCAAATTTAGAATACTATAAAGAAATTTTTAAAAATATAAATTCAAAACCTGAAGAGTCTATAATGGTTGGAAATAATGCATTAGAAGATATGATAGTTAGCAAATTGGGGGTTAGGACTTTCTTGATTACTGATAATCTTGAAAATCCTGAGAAAATAGATATAAATAAATTTGAAAATGGAAACTTTGATGATATAGCAGCTCCCCCACCAGTTTTAGGGTCTCCAATTCTTATACTTACATCTTCATGTTGCTCAAAGTAACAATTTTCTAGTGTA
>NZ_JADPET010000067.1 GCF_015667935.1 Clostridium sp. 1001270J_160509_D11
AAACATAAAAATCAGCAGGACATTATGATTTATATAAAATAAGGAGGGCTTTATGAAAAAAATATTAATTATAGATGATGAGATACATATAGTAGAATTATTGAGATTTAACCTTGAAAATAACGGGTATAAAGTAGATTATTCATATGATGGATTTGATGGATATTTAAAGACAAAAGAATTTCAACCTGACTTAATACTTTTAGATTGGATGCTTCCAAATATAAGTGGGATAGACCTTTTAAAAAAAATAAGATCTGATGAAAGTTTGGAGCAGATACCGGTGATAATGCTAACTGCTAAAAATATGGAAGAAGACAAACTAG
The DNA here is from genome assembly GCF_015667935.1 of Clostridium sp. 1001270J_160509_D11. Taxonomy (GTDB): domain Bacteria; phylum Bacillota; class Clostridia; order Peptostreptococcales; family Peptostreptococcaceae; genus Intestinibacter. The sequence continues at coordinate 327 of NZ_JADPET010000067.1, forward strand.
AAGGCTTACAAGATGGAGCTGATGACTATATCACAAAACCATTTAGTGTAAAGGAAGTATTAGCGAGAATAACATCTGTACTTAGAAGATATAAATATACTTCAAATGAAAAAGTCGAAGTCTTAAAAGCTGATGATATTCAAGTAAATGTAAATAAACATATAGTAACTAAAAATGGGACAGAAATAGAATTAACATTAAAAGAATTTCAGATATTAAAACTACTTATCGAAAATAGAGGAAATGTATTAACAAGGACTTTCTTACTAGATAAGATATGGGGATATGATTATTATGGAGAGACAAGAACATTAGATGTTCATATTAGACACCTTAGAAAGAAAATTGGTGATGATGATGCAAAATATATAGAGACTATAAGAGGTGTCGGATATAAAATTAAATAAGTTTGAGGTGAAAGAAGATGAATGAGACGGGGTTTTTAAATGGTATATATATTTTTATAATGCTGATTTTATTAATCATTACAATACTTTTAATTAGGTACACATTGAGTCTTCGAACTTATTTAAAGGAGTTTATGAAAGTATCGAGAGATATAAGTAATAAACAATTTGATAGTAAGGTTAGGGGACAGATGTCTGGAGAGATAGGTGAATTCGCTAAAAACTTTAACTATATGATAGACACAATAAACTTTACAATTAGAGATATAACAGATAAAAATACACAGTTAAAGTCAATTATGCAAAGTGTATCTCATGGAATTTTAGCTATTGATACTAGAGGGAAAATACTTTTAATCAATGACTTGGCAAAGAAAATGGTTGAAGGCGATTCATATGTAACTGCTGAAGGTAAAAATATAAGACAATTTATAAAAAATGAATTGATTTTAGAAAGTGTTTTGCATAATATGTGTAGCGAGCATAGTACTATAATACAAAAAAACATTAAAAATGATATAATATATAAAATTAAGATAGACCCAGTACATTTTGAAGATACAGACGCAGTAATTGGTTTTATTATAAATATTGAAAATATAACAGAATATGCAAAATTAGAAAATATGAGAAAAGAATTTGTAGCAAATGTAAGTCATGAATTAAAAACTCCTATAACATCAATACAAGGATTTATAGAGACTTTAAAAATGACGGACAACTTAGATGAAGATACTAAAAATAGATTCTTAACTATAATAGAAAATGAAGCTACTAGATTGACTAGATTAATAGATGATATCTTATTATTATCAACTATTGAAAATAAAACAAAGAAAAAAGTAGAGAAAGTAGATCTATTTGAAGTTTTTGAAGAAGTACATGAAGTTATAAATTATATCGCAAAGAAAAAGAATATAAAAGTAAAATATGACTTTGAAAATAAAGATATAGATTTATGGGAATACTCAGGTTATATTAGACAAATACTTTTAAACATAATATCAAATGCTATAAAATATACTGGCGAAAATGGAGAAGTCAGTATAAAACAATATATAAAATCAGAAAAAGTATTTATAGAAGTTAAAGATAATGGGATAGGAATACCAGAAGAAGATATAGAAAGAATATTTGAGAGATTTTATAGAGTAGATAAAGCTAGAAGTAGAAGTGTTGGTGGAACAGGGCTAGGCCTTGCAATAACAAAACATATGGTAAAAGCATTAAACGGAAACATAAGAGTAGAAAGTGAACTTGGTGTTGGAAGTAAATTTATAATAGAACTCCCATTTAATCAAGAGTTTGCACAAAAAGCTAGTTAGAATAAAAAAAGACGACTATTTGGTCGTCTTTTTTTAATTCTGTATTTTTAATTTGCTAACGTTATCTTAACATACTTAACTTTATAATAACTTACAATTAATAAAGGCTTAAGACGGTATCTATACTATATAAAGTGTAAAGATAAAAAGAAGATAAATAAAAAATAAAAAAATATCTAATTATTATCTTTATAAAGTTAAAAGCGAAAATAAGTAGTATTAAAAATTTTACATAATGTATTGGAGGAATAAAAATGTTTAACAAAAAAAGATTAATCGCACTTTTAACAGGAACTTTATTAGTAGGATCATTAGTATCAGGGTGTGGCTCAGCAGGAGCTAATTCAACTTCAGGTTCAAGATCAAGCAAAATCACAGTATCAGGCTCAACTTCAGTAGGACCAACAATGGAAATATTAGCAGAAGATTATCAAAAAGAAAATGACACAACTACAATAGAAGTTCAACAAGTAGGTTCATCAGCAGGAATAACAAATACAATCGACGGAACTTCACAAATAGGAATGTCTTCAAGAGATTTAAAAGATGAAGAAAAATCAGAACTAAAAGAATACCAAATAGCAATAGACGGTATAGCAGTTATAACAAACTCAGCAAATAAAGTAAAAGATTTAACATTACAACAAGTAAAAGATATATATACAGGAAAAATAACTAACTGGAAAGAAGTTGGTGGAGCTGACGCAGAAATAGTAGTTGTTTCAAGAGAAGATGGTTCAGGTACTAGAGATGGTTTCCAAGAAATTGTTGGATTTGAATCAAAAGATTTAACTTCAAATGCACAAATATCTGATGGATCAGGAAATATAAAAACAACTGTACAAGGAAATGAAAATGCAATAGGATATATATCATTTGGATATTTAGATGACTCTATAAATGCAGTTAAAATAGGTGGTGTAGAACCAAAAGAAGAAAATGTTTATAACGATAAATATCCAATATCAAGACCTTTCTTATTAGTTACTAAAGGTGAAGCAAGTGGAGATGCAAAATCTTTTATAGATTATGTATTAAGTGATGCAGGTCAAAAAACTATAGAAAAACAAGGATTTATGAGTGTTAACCAAAAATAGATAAAGATATCATAGATATTCAAGAAAGTTTTAGCTGGGCTGTTTCATTGAGATAGCCTAGCATTTTAAAAAGGAGGAACTTAGATTGGAAAAGACAGAATCAATTAATGTAAAAGAAAGTAGTTCATCTAATAAAAATAAAAGCAAATATGTACTTGAATTTATAACAGAAAAAATATTTATGATAAGTGCCCTTATGGCAGTAGTAAGCTTGCTACTTATAATAGGATTTGTGTTTTATAAAGGCTTAATTCCATTTGTATCAGAAGGATATTCATTTATAGATTTTATATTTGGAACAGAGTGGTTACCAAGCTCTAAACAATTTGGAATAGGTTCTATGATAGTTACATCAATGGTGGCGACAATAGGTGCTTTAATAATTGGAGTTCCAATAGGTATATTATCAGCAATATTTATAGCTGAGATATGTCCAAAGAAATATGCAAAGATAATTTCAACAGCAGTAGAACTTTTAGCAGGTATACCATCAGTACTTTACGGTATATTTGGTCTAGCAGTAATCGTACCAGCAATACAAACAGTATTAAACCTTCCAAAAGGTCAAAGTCTATTAGCAGTAATTATAGTTTTAGCGATAATGATGCTTCCAACAATAATATCATTATCAGAAACATCTATTAGGGCAGTACCAAAATCATACAAAGAAGGATCTTTAGCTTTAGGTGCATCAAAAATAGAAACTATATTTAAGGTTACAGTCCCAGCTGCAAAATCAGGAATATTAGCTGGAGTAATTTTAGGAATAGGTAGAGCATTAGGTGAAACAATGGCAGTAATTTTAGTTGCAGGAAATTCAACAGCAATGCCGACATCACTACTTGATAGTGCAAGACCACTTACAACAAATATAGCCCTTGAAATGGGTTATGCAGCAGGAACACATCAAAATATGTTATTTGCAACAGGTGTTGTATTATTCATATTTATAATAATCATAAATTTAGTTTTGACTAAATTAACTTCTAAAGGAGTTGATAGATAATGGAAAATAATTTGAAATCTAGAAAAACAAAAGATAGACTATTGATTTCACTAGTGTATTTATCAGCAATTATAACAGTAGGTCTATTACTAGTGATAGTAGGTTTTATATTTATAAAGGGGATAGGAAAAATAAATCTTAGTTTTTTATTTGCTGATTACTCAGCTAGTGGAAATGGCGGAATTTTACCAATGATTATAACAACAGTATATATGGTTTTAGTTGCAATATTAGTAGCTACACCAATTGGAATATTAGCAGCAGTTTATTTACAAGAATATGCTAAACAAGGCAAAGTCGTAAGAGTAATAAGATTTGCAACAGAATGTTTAGCAGGAATACCATCAATAGTATATGGATTATTTGGTGGGATATTCTTTGTAGTAGCACTAAAACTTCAATATTCCATATTATCAGGTGGTTTAACTGTAGCAATTATCATACTTCCAACAATAATCCGTTCAACAGAAGAAGCTCTAAAAACAGTACCAAGTACTTATAGAGAAGCGTCACTAGGTCTTGGAGCTACAAAGTTTCAAACACTTTATAAAGTTATATTGCCAAGTGCAATACCTGGAATACTTTCAGGGGTTATTTTATCAATAGGGCGTGTAATTGGAGAATCAGCAGCTATTTTATTAACAGCAGGAACAGTAGCGAAAATGCCGCTTACTGTATTTGATAGTGCGAGAACACTTACAGTTCATGCGTATTTATTGACTAAGGAAACTGGAGATATCCAAACAGCATGTGGTGTTGGTATAGTTTTAATTGTAATAGTATTTGGATTAAATACTATAGCAAAATTAGTAGCTAAAAGGTTAAACAAAGCAAATTATTAAATTAATTGAGATTGAGAGAAGAATTTAAACTAAATATTTTTATATAGATTAGTAATTAAGATTTTTTAAATAAGGAGATTGGTAATATGGATTCAGAAAATAGAACTAAGATAAGAGTTAACGATTTAGATTTATATTATGGCGAAAAACAAGCGTTAAAAGATATTAATATGGAGATAAAAGAAAACGAAGTAACAGCATTAATAGGACCTTCTGGATGTGGAAAATCAACATTTTTAAGATGTTTAAATAGAATGAATGATTTAATTGATAGTGTAAAAATAAACGGAAAAATCTATCTTGAAGACGAGGAAATACTTACAACTAATGATGTTATAAATCTTAGAACAAGAGTAGGAATGGTATTTCAAAAGGCTAATTTATTTCCAATGAGTATATATGATAATGTTGCTTATGGTCCAAAAAATCAAGGAATAAAAGACAAAAAACAATTAGATAAAATAGTTGAGGAAAGCCTAAGAGGGGCTGCAATTTGGGATGAGGTAAAAGATAGATTAAAATCGCCAGCCCTAGGTTTATCAGGAGGGCAACAACAACGTGTATGTATAGCGAGAACTATAGCTATGAAACCTGATGTTATATTGATGGATGAACCGACATCAGCTCTAGATCCAATTTCAACATCAAAAGTAGAAGATTTAATGGCTACATTAAAAAGTAAATACACTATAGTAATTGTAACTCATAATATGCAACAAGCAGCTCGTATATCTGACAAAACAGGATTCTTCTTAAATGGGGAATTAATAGAATTTAACAATACTAAAGATATATTTACAGTTCCTCATGATAAAAGAACAGAGGACTATATAACAGGAAGATTTGGTTAGAATTTAATAAATCGAAATTAAATATAAAAAACTATGTTATGGGGAGAGAAAAATGGCGAGTACAAATTTAGAAATGAGTATAAATACATTAAAAGAATATATAATTAGAATGATGGATAAATGTGAAAAAGCTATTGATTTATCTATTAAAAGTATGCTTACAAAAGACATAGAATTAGCTAAAAAAGTTATTGATGATGATGACGATATAGATATATTAAGAGAATATATAAGAGATAGAAGTATAGAATTAATGGCATTAAAACAACCTATGGCAAGAGATTTAAGAGAAATATACGCTTTAGCCGATATATCAGCAGAATTAGAGAGAATAGGTGATTATGCTGAAAATATAGCATCAGAAGTTGTATCAATTGCTGGAGAAGATTATATAAAAGAATTAATCGATATACCTAAAATGGCACAATATTGCTTGGATATGATAGAAGGTATAAAATCAGCTTTTTTAAATCAAGATGCTGACTTATCTTATAAAGTAGCGCTTATGGATAAAGAAATAGATATACTTTATTATAAAGTAAGAGAAGATTGTCTAAAAGTTATGCATGAAAATCCAGAAAAGAATATAACTCAAGGAGTTAAGCTTGTATTTACAGCTAGATATTTAGAGAGAATAGGAGATCATATTACTAATATATGCGAAAAAATAATATATGCAAGAAATGGTAAAATGATTGAAATTGGATAGCGATAGGTATTATAATTAAGGTATGAGTAGTATATTACAGTTAAATATTGTATATACGATTATATTCTTTTAACCAACAAAATATATATGTAAACAGGTTGCCGATATACATTTAAGTGTATCGGCAATTCTGTGTTTTAATATAAAAAATATATTGTCGAATTAATGCGATAAATTGAATAAAATATTAATTCAAAATAAAGGTTTAGTTAAGTTTTCTAGATTAATATATAATCAAAAAATAAAAAAAGGAGAATTAATATGGAAAACGTTTTTAAAAAAAGCACGACAGTATTATTAGCGTTGACATTTATATTGGCTATAAGCAATTTAAATGGAGTTAATACCTCATTTGCAGATACAGATGATAATACAACACAAACAACAACTGAGCAAAGTAATAGTGATGACTCAACAACATCAGATGATTCAGCTACAGATGATTCAACTACAACTGAAGAATCTACACAAGACTCAGAAAAAGATGAAAACACCCTTACAACAAAAGATGGATTTAAGTACATATTAGAAGAAGATGAAGTTACGATTAAGGGCTATGAAGGTAAAGAAAGTGATTTAGAAATACCAAGTGAAATAGATGGTCATAAAGTAACTAAAATCGGAGAAAATGCATTCGACGGTAATGAAGAAATAATAAATGTAACAATACCAGATAGTGTAAAAACTATAGATTTATATGCATTTTATAACTGTACTTCACTTGAAACAGTAAGCATACCAGAAAGTGTTACAAGCATAGGTGAAGGAGCATTTGCAAATTGTACAGCTCTTAATACGATAAATCTTCCGAGTAAGATAAAAACAATAAGTTATGGATTATTTGCAAGTTGTAGCAATTTAACTAAAATTGAAATACCAAGCAAAGTAACATCAATAGATGGATATGCATTTTATGCTTGTACATCTCTAAAAGATGTAAATATACCAGAGGGAGTTACAAGTATAGGAGAGGCAGCATTTTACTACTGTGTTGGATTAGAAAATCTAGAATTATCAAAGAATGTCACAGAAATAGGCGATTATGCATTTGAAAATTGTACAAACTTAACTATAACAGGATACAATAATACTAAAGTTAAGACTTATGCAACTGAAAATAGTATTCCTTTTAAGACTATTTATACAGCATGGGATTATATAAAAATAATTTTGGGGCTTGCTTTAACAGCAGGAATAATATTCTTAATATATAAATTAAGAGCAATAATAAAAAATAAAAGATATTTAAAAAATAATATAGTATTTGATGAACCAGTTGTAATACTAGACAATCAAGATTGTAAAATTGAGATAAAAGGTAAATCTAATAAAAAAATAATTGATGGAAAAGAAATAAATGCTAAGAAAAATTCTTCAGTAGCAGACTTTGTAGGATATGTTTATGAAATAGAAAATAAATCAAAATCACCAATACAAGTATCTACTAAATATATAACTATTGGAGAATATACTGACAAATTTAATTTAAATGAAGAAATTCCAGCAGGTAAAAAGGCAAAAGGATTTACTTATTGCAAAAAAATAAACTCATTAGATGAGCTTAAAGAAGTTAGTGGAATAGTTGTTATTTCTAAAAATAATGACGATATAAATGAAACAAAAGAATATAACTTCAATATAGACTAAGACTTACTTCAAAAACACATTATATCAATATAACTTTATAAAATAAAACTAAAATTTAATCAACATACTAAAAGGTGGATAAATACTTTTGTGAGAGTTTATCCACCTTTTTATAATATATAATTATTTAGCTATATTTAAACTTGAAAAAACCCTCTTACATACTGTTTCACCTATTATGTAAGCTAAAATTAGTTTTAATATATCGACTGCGATAAATGGAACTACACAGTAAATTAAACTTTGTAGTATTGTATTTCCTGTAATAAATGAGAACATAATAGTACCTAGAGTATAAACTATCGCTAAACCTAAAATCATACTTATAGAAGTTATAAAATTTGAATTGAATTTTTCTTTAGCATAACCTATAATAAATGCCATTAGAGGATACCCTAATAGAAATCCACCTGTTGGTCCAAATAAAACACTTATACCCCCTGCAAAGTTAGCGAATACTGGTATTCCTATTGCACCTAATATTAAGTAAATTAAAGTAGATATAAATCCACATTTAGATCCTAAAATCAGTCCAGTTATAGCAATACCGAATATTTGTAGTGTAAATGGAACAGTGGTAAATGGAAGTGGAATAGATATTTGAGCTAATATAGATATTAATGCTGCAAATAATCCGCATAAAATAATTTGTCTTGTTGAAAGTTTCATAAAATTATCCCCCTTTAAAATCTACATAAAAATGTCTTTCATAAAAGAATTTTCTGTAGTATATTACCTAAAATCTATTAATTTAAAATTAATGTCAACTTCAAAAATAGATAGGTTAACATTAATTTAGCACTGTGATAAAAAAATTTCAATAAAATATTGGAAAAAATTAATAAAAATATTTCAGCGCCCTTTTGAAAAATACATTGTGATATACTTAAATAGAGAAAAGTAATATTGGAGGGATAATGTGTATGGATGTTGCGCATAAAAAACATATGTCAGAATCGTTTAGATTGGCAGCGTTATTAGCTTTAGTTGGAGGTTTTTTAGATGCATATACTTACATATGTAGAGGAGAAGTTTTCGCAAATGCTCAAACAGGAAATATAGTATTAGTAGGGTTAGCTCTATCAAAATACAATTTTAAAGGAATCATATATCATTTTGTACCTGTTATAGCATTTATGCTAGGTGTAATACTAACAGAAATTATAAAAAGAAGAATAAAGCCTAGACGGACTTATATCCACTGGAGACAAATTGTAATAGGAGCAGAAATTATAGTACTTACTATAATGGCATTTATTCCAATGGGAAAATATGATGTTATAGTAAATATATCTATTTCATTTATTTGTGCAATGCAGGTTGAAGCATTCAGAAAGGTAAATGGAACAGCTCTAGCAACTACTATGTGTACTGGAAATTTAAGAACTGCTACAGAGCAGATATTTAAGTTAGTAGTAGAAAAAGACAAAAGTAAAATGCGAGTAAGTGCTCAAGCATATGGTGTAGTTATATTTTTTATTATAGGAGCATCTATGGGAGGTATTTTAACAAATATATATTGGGAAAAAGCAGTTTTAGTTGCTAGTGCAATTTTATTTGTCGTATTCATATTTATGTTTAGAAATATAGAGAAGTATATTTTAAAAGAATTAGAGCAAGAAGATGAAGTTGAGGAAGAAGAAATAGATACTGAAATAGAAGAGTTAAAACATATGAAAAATTAATATATAACTTTATTAATGAAAACTTAATATTTAGGTAAGGTTAAGTTAATATTTTTATATTATATTTTAAATATAGAAATTTAGTTAGTTTAAGTAAAAATTTACTTGAAAATATAAGCTGGTACAAATTCAGTTTATAAGCTAGATGATTTTTCAATGTTACTCCTTTTTAAACAAGGCATAGTGATTATGTCTTGTTTTTTGTTTAAAAAATAAAAAAATATCCGTAAAGTCGAATTTTTAGATAAAAATACAACATTATGTAAAAAAGGACTTTGAATATTGACAATTTTCTGTAAAAAATATATTGTTTAATTAAAATAAGAAATATAAAAAATACAATTTCTAAAAGCAAAAATTTATTTATTTTTCAATGACAAAAATTCATAATTTCTTGAAGTATCTCAAGATGATATCACAAAAAACTACCGAGAAGTAAAAATATTTTTAAAACAACAAAAATATAGGGGGTTCATTATGGATGAATTAAAAAGAACATGTTTATTTGATGTGCATCAAAAGCTAAATGCAAAAATGTTTGAATTTGCAGGATGGGAAATGCCATTAGAGTATACTAGTGCAGTTAAAGAACATGAGCATGTAAGAAAAAGTGCAGGTCTATTTGACGTATCTCACATGGGAGAAGTAGAAGTAAAGGGAGATAAAGCTAAAGATTTTATACAATATTTAATTACAAATGATGTATCAAACTTAAAAGCAGATGAAATTTTATATTCTCCGATGTGTTATGAAAATGGGACAACAGTAGATGATTTATTAGTATATAAGAGAGGGCAAAATGATTATTTACTAATTATAAATGCAGGAAATATAGACAAAGATTATGAGTGGATAGTTGAAAATAGCAAAAAATTTAATGTAGAGACAAAAAATATATCTGATAAAGTTGCACAATTGGCATTGCAAGGACCTTTAGCAGAAGAAATATTAAGCAAATTAACAAATCAAGATTTATCACAAATAGAGTTTTATAAATTTAAACAAAATGTAGATGTTTGTGGAGAGCCTTGTATAGTATCTAGAACTGGATATACAGGTGAAGATGGATTTGAAATATATTGTGATAAAAATGTAGCACAAAAAATATGGAATGCTATATTAGAAGAAGGAAAAGAAAGAGTAGTTCCAGCAGGACTTGGAGCTAGAGATACTTTAAGATCAGAAGTAAATCTTCCGCTTTATGGACATGAAATAAGCGAAGAAATCCCCCCTTTAGAAGCAGGATTATCAATATTTGTTAAATTAGATAAAGATGATTTTATTGGAAAAGATAGTCTTAAAGCATTAAAAAAAAGTGGAAATGCTAGAAAACTAGTAGCGTTTGAGTTGACAGGAAAAGGAATGGTAAGAGGGGGATATGATGTAGAGATAGATGGTGAAGTAGTAGGTTTTGTAACTACTGGACTAAAATCTCCAACTTTAGATAAATTCATAGGTATGGCTATAATAGATTCAGACAAAGCAAGAGTCGGTCAAGAAATTGGAATAAGAGTAAGAAAAAAATTAGTTCCAGCAGTTATAGTAAAAAGACCTTTCTATAAAAAACAATATAAAAAAGAAGAAGTAAAAGTAAAAGAATACAAACAATATCCTTATATACCAGCAACACATGAAGACGAACAAAAGATGTTAAAGGCTTGTAATGTAGGTTCAATAGATGATTTATTCTCAGATATACCAGATGATTTAAAATTAAATAGAGATTTAAATTTAGACGAATCTAAATCAGAATTAGAAGTGAGTGAAATAATAACTAAGATGGCAGATAAAAATATAGATGATTTAACTTGCTTTTTAGGTGCTGGAGCATATGATCACTATATACCATCACTTATAAAAAGCATAACTTCAAGAAGTGAATTTTATACAGCATATACTCCTTATCAGGCTGAAATAAGTCAAGGTACATTACAAAGTATATTTGAGTTCCAATCTATGATTGCAGAAATAACAAAGATGGATATTGCAAATGCATCTATGTATGATGGAGCTACAGCAGCTGTAGAAGCTTGTATAATGGCTGTAGGAAAAACTAGAAGAAATAAAATAGTTGTGCCAAAAACTGTTCATCCAGAAACAAGACAAATACTTAAAACTTATCTACAATTTAAAGATGTAGAAGTAGTGGAAGTTGACTATGATAGAGAATATGGTACAACTGATTTAAATAAATTAAAAGAAGTAGTTGGAGAAGAAACTGCTTGTATATTAGTACAAAATCCAAACTTCTTTGGTGTAATAGAAGATGTAGATGAAATAGGTTCAATAGCCCGTGACAACAAAGCTATGTACGTTATGAGTGTAAATCCAATAACTTTAAGTATATTAAAATCTCCAGGAGAAGTTGGTGCAGATATAGCAGTTGGTGATGCTCAACCTCTAGGAAATTCACTAAACTTTGGGGGACCATATGTAGGATTTTTAGCAATAAAATCAGGTCTTATAAGAAAGATGCCAGGTAGGGTAGTTGGACAAACTGTAGATGCAGATGGAAAGAGATGCTATGCACTTACATTACAAACAAGAGAACAACATGTTAGACGTGAAAAAGCAACTTCAAATATATGCTCAAATCAAGGCTTAAATGCACTTATAGCATCAATTTACTTAGCTACTATGGGTAAAAAAGGATATCAAGAAGTAGCTATGCAAAATATACAAAAATCTCATTATGCATATAAAAAATTTGATGAAAGTAAAAATTTTGAACCAGTATTTAAAGGAAAATTCTTTAATGAATTTGTAGTAAAAAGCCCAATGCCAGTAGATGAATTAAATGAAAAATTATTAGAAAACAAAATCTTAGGTGGATACGATTTAGGAAAAGATTATGAAGAATTAAAAGGCTGTGTCTTAATGTGTGTAACAGAAAAGAGAACAGCAAAAGAAATTGATAATTTAGTAAATCTAATGGAGGGCATGTAAAATGAATGAATACAATAGTTTATTGATAGAAGTTTCAAAAGAAGGAAGAAAATCTTATTCTCTTCCAAAGTTAGATGTAGAAGAGCAAAAGTTAACTGATATGCTTGATTATAATATGATCAAAAAGACTGACTTAGAATTGCCAGAACTTAGTGAATTAGATGTAGTTAGACATTACACTTTATTGTCAAATAAAAACTTTGGTGTTGATACAGGATTTTATCCACTTGGTTCTTGTACTATGAAATATAATCCAAAGATAGATGAAGATATGGCATCATTAAAAGGATTTACATCACTTCATCCATATCAACCAGCAAAGACTGCACAAGGTGCTTTAGAGCTTATGTATAATTTATCAGAATCATTAGCAGAAATAACAGGCATGGATAAAGTAACTCTACAACCTTCAGCAGGTGCTCATGGTGAATTTACAGGGCTTATGATAATAAAAGCATACCACCAAAATAGAGGCGATTTAAAAAGAACAAAAGTAATCGTACCAGACTCTGCGCATGGAACAAATCCAGCAAGTGCAATGATGGCAGGATTTAAAATAGTTCAAGTAGAATCTACAAAAGATGGCGCTGTAGATATAGAAAAATTAAAAGAAGTTTTAGGTGATGAAGTGGCAGCTTTAATGCTTACTAATCCATCAACTTTAGGTTTATTTGAAAAAAATATAAAAGAAATATCAGAATTAGTACATAATGCAGGTGGTCTTTTATATTATGATGGTGCAAATACAAATGCAATAATGGGTATAACAAGAGCCGGAGATATGGGGTTTGACGTAGTTCATCTAAACCTTCACAAAACATTTGCAGCTCCTCATGGTGGAGGAGGACCAGGAAGTGGTCCAGTAGGTGTTAAAAAAGACTTAATACCTTTCTTGCCAGTTCCAGTAGTTGAAAAGGTGAATGATGAATATATATTAGATTACGACAGAGAATTATCAATAGGAAAAATTAAAAATTTCTATGGAAACTTTGGTGTAATTGTAAAATCATATGCATATGTGCTTACAATGGGAAGAGATGGTCTTAAAAAAGCAAGCCAAATGGCAGTTTTAAATGCAAACTATTTAAAAGAAAACTTAAAAGATACATTTAAACTTCCAATAGACCAAATATGTAAACATGAATTTGTATTAAGCGGACCTCATGGAGAATTAAATACAACAGATATCGCGAAGAGAATGTTAGACTATGGATACCATCCACCAACAATCTACTTCCCACTTATAATACCAGAGGCTTTAATGATAGAACCTACTGAAAGTGAAAGTGTAGAAACACTAGATAAATTTATAGATGCCATGAAACAAATAGCAAAAGAAGCTGAAGAAAATCCAGAATTATTAAAAACTGCTCCTCATAATACAATAATTAAGAGAGTTGATGATGCTAGAGCAGTTAAGAAACCTATCTTAACTTGGAAAAATAGATAATAAATTAAGCTATAAATAGATAAGCTAGATTTTAATTATATAGAGTACAACCTCCATTTTGGGGGTTGTTTTCTTTTTACAAAATTTAATCTATAATAGTATAAAACATTTTAATAGGAGGGGGATTTATGGCGATTACTATATTGGAAGCAATGAAACTTCCGACTTTTAAAGATTTTGACTTAGTTGCTGGATATAGAGGTCTTGATAGGGAAATTCAAAGGGCGTCTATACTTGACTATGAATATGAAAGTAGTTTATTTGATAAGCCAATCCAGACTTACTTTGAAAAAGAGGACTTTGTTATAAGTAGTCTTATATATGCAAAAGATGATCCAAGTTTAATATTAGAGAGTGTAAAAGGATTAATATCAGATGGAGTAAGCGGACTTGCTATAAAAAATATATATTATGATGAATTACCAGAAGAAGTTATAAAATATGCAAATCAAATGGATTTTCCTATTTTTATGTTTGATAAAAAAGGTTCTTATTATGAAGACATAGTTACAGAGATTTATGATAAAAATAAAGAAAAAAATAGTCTTAAATATCAAGAAGCGAAAATCGCGATTTTATTAAAAGAAGATTTAGATAAGTCTAGTGTGAAAAATATGGCGAAAGACTTTAATATATCTTTCAAAGATAATGTATTTTGTCTTTGTATAAAACCTAAAAAATATATAGACGAAAATTCACTAGCAGATATAGTAAATATATTAAATAAGGATTTAGGTTCAAGTCATGCTGCTTATAGATACCATGGATGTATATTTATTATATATACTTTTGAAGATAATCATAGAGATAAGAGAACGATACAATTTGAAAAGCTTGTCGATATGATGATGTGTAGTTTATTTTTTAATTTAGATGATTATTATGTTGGTATCAGCAATTTCCATACATATATAGATGAGTTTAATTTTGCCCTAAAAGAGGCAATGTACGCCATGAGGGTATCATCTATAGAAGAAGTAAATAAAAAATATTATTATGAAATAGGAGTTTATAAGCTACTAATGCCTTCTTATGAACAAGGATATATGGCGAATTTTAATTCAGATATTGTTGGAAAGATAAATCAATATGATAAAAAATACAATACAGAACTACTTCAGACATCTATAAAATATATACAATCTGGCGGTAATATCAAACAAACTTCAAAAATAATGAATCTACATAGCAATACTGTAAGATATAGAATAAATAAAGTAAAAGAAATATTAAATATAGATAAGTCGGAGTTTGAATTTTATGAAGAACTTTCAATAGGAATAAAATTATATATGATATATCAAAATATATAGATTTTTATTTAAATTTTATATTTGTAAATTTTACAAAAAAAACATCATAATT
>NZ_JADPET010000068.1 GCF_015667935.1 Clostridium sp. 1001270J_160509_D11
GTGCTCCTGGTCTTGGAATATTAGCATGGATTATAGCAGGTATAATGACAATAACTGCAGGTCTTACTGCTGCAGAATAGGGGGGATATATTTTGTTTATTAGAAAAGAGGACTTTAATGAAGTTAAAATCATTCCTTCTATTTTAGTCTATTTACTGATGAACTTTGGAATAATTTTTGTAATAGAAATTATAGATGATAGCTTCTTAGATAAGAATACTAATGTTGTTCAATTGATTATAGATTGTCTATTTATTCTATATTTATTTTTTAAGTTTGGAGTAAATTTTCGTAAACTAAATAAACTAATACATGATTTTATTGAAAAAATAAACATAAAAGAAATCTTAAACGTTGTATTTACACAGATACTAATTTCTTTGGGTACTACTCTTTTGATACTAGCTATTGTATGTTTTATAGATTTAGATATGGCAAATTCACTAAATAGTTCTGGTGATGATATTTTCACAAATACTGTGTCTGTATTTATTTTAACTGTAATAACTGCACCAATACTTGAAGAATTGCTGTTTAGAGTGGTAATTTTTAAGAGATTATCAAGAATTTTTGATGTATATATCGGTATGATATTCTCATCAATATTGTTTGGAATCTTGCATGTAGAATTAGCTGTTGTAGGTGCTATTATTTTTGGTATTGCAAACTGTATTTTATATTTAAAATATAGAAATATATTGATACCTATGACTGTGCATTTTCTAAATAATTTAATTGTAAGTATACCTTCTTTGTTTACAAGTTCAGATTCTATCACTGGAGCCGAAAACAGTCTACTTACACTTAGCGATGCTTCTTCATATTTAGTAGTCGGCATTATCACTCTTATAATCGGATTAATTTTATTTATAAGATTTATAATACAAAATCGTAAATATATCGAAAAAGATGCTTTTGATATGAAAACTTATAAATTTGATAGTCTTTTGTAATTATCTTAAATAAAATAAAACCGTAGTTTGTACTACGGTTTTATTTTATGGCTTTACTATACTCCATTTTGTCTTTGTAATACTTCTATTTTCTGGGTAAAAGTCAACTTCTACTCCATCCATAATTACAAGCACCTTACCAGGAAGTATAACATTTTTGCTACTTCCTTTAGATGCAATCCACTCATGGTTGGATATATTTTTTAGCCCTAATATACTCCTGTTTTTTACATTTTGTACTACTTTTCCGATTAATTGCGTTGGTTTTATATCTTCATATCCAACTATGCTGTTTATAATTTCAGTACCTGGAAGTAAATCCAATATTTCATATTCATTTGCTCCACTTGCATATGAATATGTTATTTGTAGTTGATGTTGTACTTTAGGCTTTTTGACAGGTGTCTGTGCCTTGTCTTTATCTATAATTATTATCTTTTTCTTTTCCTCAAATCCCTTATTTGAATCAGCTATTACAACTCTTTCTGTATGCTTAGAATCTTTTTCGTTTTCGTTTTTCTCTAATTTATTATTATTTTTATTTTCAATAGAGTTTTCACTAAATTCTAGTATTTGCTCATTATTATCATTTGGCCAGTCTATAATATCCTTAAACTTAATTAACTTTTGTATAAATGTAGTTTCATCTATTCGTAACTCCAGATTATTTATTCCATCAACAAAACTTTGGATAAAGACTATTTTTATATCATCTGTATAAACTTCATTCCAATCTTTTATCAATTTTGAGTGTATACCACGCACAGGCATATTACTTTTATCTTTGTAGCTATAAACAAATATCGGCTCTTTATACGCATTTAATTCGTCATTTTTAGTATAATAAACCGTATCTATTACTTTACTTCCTTCAAATGGATTACTGTCAAATAAAATCTCAAATAATAAAAACGCTAAACTATGCCTGTCAGTATTTATATTGGCTCTACTTTTATTGTTTAATATTTCTGGAGCAGAAGTTTTTTCATAATTAATGTCATAATTATAAGCGTTTTGTTCAACTATCTTTTCTGTATTTTTTATCTTACACTCATTTTGAGGAGTTATAACAATATCATTTAATGTTATAGAATTAAAGCACTTTTCTTGTTTATGAATGTCTTCAAATAATTTGCATACTTGAATACAGAGATTTAATTTTTCACTAAGATTGCTAAATTTCGTGTTTTCATATATGTAAGTTTCTTGTTTTTCTTTATTGATATTATTAGTTTCATGTATATTATTAATTTGATTTTCTTTATCGATATTGTTTTCTTTTTGAACATCATTTAAGTTATTAAAATCAAGTTTTAGATCTATATCTGTGGTTTCTGATTTCTCAATAGATAATGTATTTATCTCTAAATCTATTCCCCATTGCCTTTGTTGTTGCAATTTTTCCATCTTTTTAGCTTTTTGCCCATTTATAATATCATCAATCGAAATCTTACTTTTCTTTTCTTCTTTTTCGTTTATTTCTTCTTGATTATTTTTATTTATATATAAGTAATCATCATCCAAATCATCTACATAAATAATTTCTTCGTTTGTTATTTCATTATTTTCTAATCTATCAGTTTGTTTATCATTATCAAATTCATCTGTTCTTTTTTCACTATCCATCAGCTCCACCTCCTGCCCTTATTTTTCTTTTATATTTAAATCAATTTCTAAAGTTGAAGATATTTCTTTTCCTCTTCTTTTAATTTTATGTGTTCTTCTTCTCTTCGCTTATCCTCAATATTTTTATTCAGTTCTTCTTCTTTTTCTTTATCTATTGTTTTGTACTTTTCTAGTAATGAGTCTATTTCCATTTTTCTACTGTCTATATGTTCTTCTTGAGATGTTATCTTACTCAATTCTTCTTGTATCTTTTTTATTTGTTCTTCTAATAGATGTTTTTGCTCTTTTAAATCTATATTTAACTTTTCTAACTCTTGTTTTTCACTGGCTAACTTTTCTATATTTTCATTGTTTTCGTTTTTTTGACTCAAAATCTGCTCATTATTTAATTCAAATATTTTTATCTTTTCTTTTGAATAATTTATTTCGTTATCTATTTCTTGTATTTTTTTCATATTTTCAAGATTTTTTATAATTCCGTCATAATTATCACTATTAAAAATAATCGACATGGAGATATCGTCTTGACTTCCTTGTTTTGATTTTTCTTCAAACTGCTCTCCTAGTTTTTCTTCCATATTTATTTTATCATCAATTGTATTTAAAGAACCTAACTCAGTTGCTATCGAATAATTATAATCTAAAAAATCTTTCTTATCTATAAATGAGTTATAAAGACCTGATGTTGATATCATAATCGCAAAAGGCATTTCATCAGAAAAATATGTAGTAAAGTTATTGTATGCTTCATCATCACTTAATGTTTTTTTATGATTTTTATTTTCTATATTATCTATAGGTGTATTCATCTTCCCATTTTTATCTATTACTACAAAACTTCCATCTCCAATTAAAAATCCAAAACTACATTCTTGACTCATAACACCTACAGACAGCGTAGTATCATAAATAGAAGATATGTTTTCAATATCAAAATCATTATCTAAGTATTTATCTATTTCATTTTGTGTAATTGGGTTCATATCTACATCTTCATTTATTTTTATATGCCATTTTGATATTGTCATTTTTATGATTCTATTTATAAGATATTGTTTATCATAATTATAAGCTTCAACAAATCTATTATAGTCATTCATATATTCATAAATACTTTCCTTTGCTGCCTCTGCTGCAAATTGTGACCCTCTATCACTTCTAAAATGCTTTTGAGAGCTATGTCCATCTGCCACCGCTGTCATAACATAATCTTTTCTCTCTAAATCCAATTCTGTATAATCTTCACATTCTCTCCCTTGATTTATATGTATTTGACCTGTTGTCACAGCACTAATTCCATTTAACAAAATCTTCACCTCCTATATTTTCTATTATATACAAAAACAGGCCCAACTTTTTAATAAGTTGAGCCTATTTATATATTGCAATTTATTATTTTCTTAAATCGATATTTTGGTCTTTTACTGTAGCCATTTCTCTTATTTGATTAGAATATTGTGATTCAATATGTACCATGTCGATAAATTCTTGTACTGAATTGAACCCACCTAACATTTCTCTAAGTGAAATTGCTCTGTTTGCAGTTTGTTCATTTACTCCAGGAAGTTTTAATAAATCTTCCTTTGGGCAAAAGTTTATATTTATATTGTTGTCATCTACACTTTGATACTCTGTAGTTTTATTATAAGATATATAGTTACTACTATGGAAGTTATGATGATCTTGTTCAAAAGCTTCATCATAATTTTCATTTTCAAATAAACTATCACTTGGATTATTTGAAATTGTATCGTAGTCTCTATACTCCATATTTGAGTGGTATGTGCTATCTAAATGTGTATCATTTCCACTACCTTTTATATAATCTTTTCCTTTGTAGTGTCTTCTCACATCTTCTCTGATTTTGTCTAAATCTTTATCTTCTATTCCATTAGTAAGAATATAATCTCTTCTTATTAAGTATTCTCTTCTCACTAAAAATGAGTGAATAACACCTACTAATAAACTCACCAACCATACTAAAACTGCAACAGTTGATGCAAAACTAATAGGATCTGATACAATGAAAAATATAGATAAAATACCTACTAATAAGTATAATACTCCTGCTACCTTCCATTTAGTTGTTCTAGCCTTTGTTCCTATATATATGAATGATGCAAAAGAAAATCCAATGCATGAAAGTACAATCCACCACGAATTAAGAATTTCCCAGATTAAACCTCGTCTTGTTACTGACATATTTTCACCCTCTTAAGTAATTATTCTTTTTAAAATATATAGAAATTTTATTCATTTTATAACACAATTATATCATTTATAAGAAACTAATATTTTATTTATTATATTTATTTTTATATTTGTTTTTCTTCTCTTACTTGTTTATTCTCAACTTTATCTATAAGCCATTGACCATTTTCTTGTATAACGATAAATTCCATATATTCTTTTCTAGATTTAGTTATTTCGCCTTCTTTTATGTTACTTTGAACGATTATGCCTACTCTATACTTTCCGCCTTCATCTTTCATGTTATCTTTAGTATATCCGATAACTTCTGTAGTTTTGTTTGAGCTTTGAGCAAGTGTATTAACTAATTCATTATGTAATTCACCTTCTGGAGTTATAAAGTTTTGTAAATAAGATATATCTCCTTTATTTGATGCATTTGCATAATTAGCCCAGTACTCTTTTATAACTGTATCAACTTGACTATTTAAATTTAAATTTTCATTATTGTCGTCTTTTTGTATAGTTATATTAATATTGTATATTTCATCTCTATTATATAATATTCTAAGAGTAGTAGAACCTTCTTCTTTAGCTGATATTTTGCATTTATTTTGGTATCCAGATATATTAGCTAAACTAGTGTCATCAATTGAGTAAGATAATAAATCATTATTTATATCTTTACCTTTTAAAGTTACTGATATTTCAGCTTCGTTATTTAGTTTTAATATATATCCGCTGTTTTCTTTTTCCATATTAGTTACTTGGATTTTGTCTATAGCTATAGCATTATTTTCGTCGCTATCTCCATTAATATCACTAAAGCCTATATCTATACTTTCTATTTTTTCTCCACCGTAATATACATTTATCGTCGTATTTCCATTTGACATTCTTATCAATTCACATTTATTATATGCGATTTTTCTATAAGTACAAATAGATGGATCATCTAATGCGTAAGATACCTTTTTTTCATCTATTTTACCAGATTTACTGCCTTCTAGCGTAACTGTTAATGTAACATCTTTTCCTTCATCAAATGTATATATATCATTTTGTAATTCGTATTTTTCACTAAATTCTATATTCGATACACTTACATCTCCTGGGTCTGATAATAATTTATATCCAAAATATCCTGCTACTAATAATATTGGTATTAATAAAATCCATAAAAATCTCAGCTTACTTTTCTTTTTACCTTGTGGATAATCATCCTCATCATAATATTCTTCGTCTTCATCATCATAAGCTAGTTCATCTTCTTGTATGTTATGAATTTCTTCACTACTTGCTATATCTTCAGCTAATATTGATTGTTTGCTTTGTATAGATTTATCTTGTGATATTTTTTCATTTCTTTTTACTTCATATTCACTTAAGTTATCTATTTCTATATCACTCCAACCTAAAGCATACGATATATTATCTAGAATATAGTCCTTTCTTAGACCAGTAATATAATATTTTTCAAATATTTCTGTTGCCTTTTCTAAAATTTCTTGTCTACTTTGGTCATCTGAGCTCTTTCCTTCAACAAAGACTTTCATAATTCCTGAATTAATCGAATCTATTATCCAATTTATCTCAATTTCAGATTGAGGAATTAAATCTGCTAAAATAGCTTCTACCTTTCCGGGATTTAAAAGTGTATTTTTTCCAAAGTTATCAACTATATATCTTAGTGCTAAACTTAAGTTTCTTGCTTTTATGGTTTCCGCCATATTTTTTTATCAACTCTCTCTCTTTTATTTTCTAATTTATATTATTACACAAATAGATATTTTTTGCTATATTGACAAATTTTAAATTCTAACTATATAAAAATTTGTATAAAATAAAACTAGCCTGTATTGTTTTATACAAGCTAGTTTTATTTATCAAATTATAAAAATATAATTAACTTATTTTAAATGGTATTACAGAGTTTAGAAGCCTTTGAGCATATTCATTTTCTGCAAATGCTAATCTATCACTTGAAATCTTTTCTACTATATTTCCTTGATATAAAAATAAAACTTCATCACATAAATTGGCAACTGCTTGTAAGTCATGCGCAATAAATAAATATGTCATATCCAATTCTTTTTTCAAGTCTTTTAACAGATCTAAGACTTGGGCTTGTATAGATACATCTAATGCACTTATCGCCTCATCTAATACTAAAATTTTAGGTTTTGTAGCTATAGCTCTTGCTATGCATACACGTTGTAGTTGGCCACCACTTAATTCATGAGGATATCTATGTATTAAATTTGCTGATAATCCTACTTTTTCAAGTAATTCTACAACTACATTATCTAAATTTTCAGTTTGACGTAAGGCAACTAGCGGCTCTGCAATAACTTGCTTTATTGTAAATTTAGGATTTGCAGATGATGTATAATCCTGAAATACTACAGTCATTTTCCCTGGATTTTCTTTTATCCACGATTTAACCGATTTTCCTTCTATAGTAATTGAACCTTCATTTGGTTTTTCAAGGCCTAAAATTAAACGACTTAGTGTACTTTTCCCACTTCCACTCTCTCCAATTAATCCTATACATTGACCTTCTTCTATTTCAAAATCTATTCCTTTTAATACATGTAATTTATCTTTTTTGAAAAATCCTCCACCTATTTTAGAATAGCTTTTATGAATTCCTTTGACTTGTATCATCTTACATTACCTCCTCTTTTTTCATAGATTGTATAAATGATTCTGTAAGATGAACACGAGTGTCTATTAAGTACTTAGTATATTCATTTTCTGGATTTCTAAATACTTTTTGTGCAGATCCACTTTCAACACAAATTCCGTCTTTCATAACCAAAATCTCTGTCGCTAAATGTTGAACAACACCTAAGTCATGTGATATAAAAATAAGCGATGTTTGAGTAAGTTCTCTAAGTCTTATAAATTCCTCTACGACTTCCTTTTGATTTATTGAATCCAATGCAGTCGTTGGCTCATCAGCAATTATTATATCTGGTTTCATCGCTAAAGCTATAGCAATCATACATCTTTGTAACATTCCACCTGAAATTTGGTGAGGATATTTTAATATAACTTGTTCTGGTTCTCTAATTAACATTTTTTCTAAGGAACTTATAGCTAAATTTTTAGCTTCTTCTTTTGATAAACCTAAATTTTCTACAAATGTCTCTATCATTTGATATCCAATTGTATAAAGTGGGTCAAATGAAGTCATAGCGTCTTGAGGTATCATACATATTCTTTTTCCTCTTATTTTTCTTAATGTATTACCTTTTAATCCAACTAACTCTTGTCCATCAAATAAAGCACTCCCTGTTATTTTAAGCCAAGGATTAGTAAGACCTAATATAGCCTTTACCGTCATGGATTTTCCACTACCACTCTCTCCGACTATTCCAAGACAAGAATTCTTTTTTAATATAAAATTATTTTTCTCAACAACTACTTCTCCATTTTTTGAATCAGTTATAGTCAAATCTTTCACTTCTAACAAATTCATTATTCATTCACCGCCTTTTTCTTATAACTTGAATGTTTTGGATTGAATGCATCTTGTAGACAATCTCCAAAGAAATTAAATACTGCTACAACTGTTAATATGGCCACACCAGGTATCATCATTTGACTTGGATGTAACATAAGTACAGTTTTCGCCTCATTTAGCATCATTCCCCACTCAGCTGTAGGTGGTTGAACACCAAGACCCAAGAATGACATAGCTGATATATTAAGTATGATTCCACCTACATCTAATGTAGCAAGAACTGCAATTTCGCCTAATGTAGCTGGTAATATGTGTTTTGTTATAATATGACAAGTACTACAACCTGCAACTTTTGAGAATCTTATATAGTTTTTGTCATTATATTGTATAACTATAGATCTTATCATTCGTGTATACCATGCCCATTTTGCTATAATTGTTGCTATAACAAGGTTTTGCATACCTATGCCTAAAACTCCAATTATAGAAAGAATCATAACTTCACTTGGAAAAGATAGCATTATATCACAAATTCTCATTATAACTTCATCTACCCAACCTCTAAAGAATCCTGATATAATACCTAATACACTTCCGATAAATATAGTAATTGCCATTGTATATAATGAAACAAAAATAGTTGTTCTCGCTCCATACATCATTCTAGACAACATACATCTTCCTAATTGGTCCGTTCCTAGAGGATATGCAGCAGACATCGCTGCAAATTTATTAGTTACATCAATTTCTGCCGGGTCATGCGGAGCTAAAACAGGAGCCCCTATAGCAACTATAACAAAAGCTGCTATAACTATCATACAAAATACTGCTATTTTATCTGAAAATAATCGTTTTAATACTGACATCTCTTTACTCCTTTCTCATTCTAGGGTCAATAGCCACAGAGAAAATATCTACTAATAAGTTACATATTACGAATAATACTGCCATTAAAAGTATATATGCTTGTATTACTGGAAAATCACGATTGAATATTGCATCTACGCATACCCTTCCTACTCCAGGCCATGCAAATATATTTTCTACCATTACTGTCCCTGCTATAAGCTTAGGAATAGACATACCTAAAGCTGTTAAAGATGATTGTAAAGAGTTTTTAAATATATGTTTTATTATAGTTGTTTCTTTAAGTCCTCTTATCCTAGCATAATAAACATAGTTTTCATGCTTATTTTGTACCATGTTATTTCTTATAAGTCTTACATAAGTTGAAATATAAGAAAGTGCCAAGGTTATCGCTGGAAGAACTATAGAGCTAGGTCTTTCCATACCACTAGTTGGGAATAAATTCAGTTTTACTGAAAAAATCCAAATTAATAAAAGACCTACCCAAAAACTCGGCATAGCTGTTCCAACAAAAACTAACGCTCTTGCTAATTTATCTCCAAATGACCCTTCATATACAGCACAAAGTATTCCTACTAATACACTAAAAACTATTGTAATTAATAATGCTAAAAGAGCTAATTTTATAGTATTGGGAATAGCTTGTCCTATTAAAGTTGCAACTGGTTTATTATTAACGTAACTATTG
Organism: Clostridium sp. 1001270J_160509_D11; assembly: GCF_015667935.1. Taxonomy (GTDB): domain Bacteria; phylum Bacillota; class Clostridia; order Peptostreptococcales; family Peptostreptococcaceae; genus Intestinibacter. Next base: position 9,794 of record NZ_JADPET010000068.1, read on the forward strand.
CCAAAATCCCCTTGTAAACTATCAGTTAACCAAGTTACATACCTTTCTATATAAGGTTTATTAGTTCCCAATTGTTCTTCCATAGCCCTTACTGCTTCTTCTGTTGGAACTATTTCATTTACACGAAGTGCAACCTCAGCAGGATTACTAGGACTTAAACTTATAAGAGCAAACGATAAAAATGAAATTCCTATTAAGATAGGTATTACTGTTGCTAATCTTTTTAATATGTAATCTCTCATATTATCCCTTTCCATAATATATATAATTTTTTAGGTAAATTTATTTAAATATAAGCAAAAAAGATAGCAATTAGCTTTTCCAATTATTATTTAAATATTTTCTATTTAATATAATTTTTCTAATTAATAATAAATAGAAGGGATTATAAAAATCCCTTCTTCAATACCATTTAATGCTGTCTTATTTTTTAGTCTTGTTCAAAATACATTTTTTCAAATGGTATTTCATATTGTGATGGGTTAAATGTTACACCTTTTAAAGCTGTTGTATGAACTGCTTTTGTTCTTGAATAACTTATTGGTATATAAACTGCTTCATCATGTATATAAGTAAGTACTTCTTTATACATTTCTGTACGTTTTTCTTCACTTGGTTCTATCATTAAGTCAGTTATAGTTTGGTCAACCCATTCTTTCTTTTCCATACCTACTTGAGCTTGGTAGTCACCATGTGCTGGTATTCTCCAAGAAGATAAGTAAGATTGAGGGTCATATGGTGTACCCCAAGATAAAGAGTATTGTAAATCGAAGTCACCACTTTTTTGTCTATCTAAGAATGATTGTTTTTCTTCTCCAACTATATTAAGTTTTACACCTATTGCTTTTAAGTCAGATTGCATATACTCACTGATTGTTCCTTCTTGAGAGTTATCTGAATTGTAGTATATAGTTATTTCAAATTTTTTACCGTCTTTATATCTATATCCGTCATCTCCCATTTTCCATCCAGCTTTATCTAATAATTCACCAGCTTTTTCTTTATCATAAGAACGAACTTCTAAGTCTATATCACAGTAAGGAACTGTTTTTGCCATTAATGTGTCAGCCACTTCTTCTGTACCGTTTAATACACCATCTACTATAGCTTGTTTATTTATAGCATATTGTAAAGCTTGTCTTACATTTTTATCTCCTGTTATAGCTTGATGAGCATTTAATAATATTGCTCTTGATGCTACTGGTTCACTCATATCTGTTACATATTTTCCTTCAGATTCTAATTTTTTGTATGAATCCATATCTATTTGGTCACCATCAGCTCCATATAATAAGTCAACTTCCCCTTTTTCAAGTGCCATTAATATTGTTTGAGCATCTGGCATAACTCTCCATTTAACTTCTTTTACTTTTGGTTTTTCTCCCCAATAATCTTCATTTGTATCGAATATAGCATATTCATTTTCTTTATGCTCAGATAATACATATGGACCTGTTCCTGCATATCCACTTACACCGTTTTTAGTTTCACCATCTATAAAACATTTAGGTGATATCATTCTAAAAGGACGAACTAAAGCTAATTCTGTTAATGTTGGATAGTATGCATGTTTTAATACTAGTTTGAATGTAAATTCATCAACAACAACATTTTCTTCAATTTCATTAACCATATCTAACCAAGAATGTCTTTCTATATTAGATACTATAGCATCCATATTTAATTTTACTGCTTCTGCATTAAATGGTTCCCCATCAGTAAATTTAACGTCTTTTCTTAAGTGGAAAGTATATTCTTTTCCATCATCTGATATTTCCCAACTTTCAGCTAAGCATGGTTCTATCCCCTTTTCAGTTTCTTTTACTAAAGATTCAAATACCATGTTTTGTGCTGACATTTCTCCCCCATAAAGATGTGGATTTATATCCCTAATATCTTTTGTACAAGCGTATACTATTTGATCTTTATTTTCAGTACCTTCCCCTGCACTACTACTACTGCATCCTACTGCCGACATGCATATAAGTGCACTAAGCGACAGAGCTAAAACCTTTTTTAATTTTTTTAGTTTCATTTAAATTTTCCTCCCCATTTTTTACATTTCCACGCAAAAAAAAATTATGAAAATTTGCATAGCAAAGTATGCATCAATAAATATGCATCTTTGCACTGTAAAATTTTCATAATTTTATTCTCAGTTAAAGTATTTAATTATAAATATAATATAATGTTAATATTATATGAATACGTGTTCATATAATATTATAACAAATTATTTTCCAGCGTCAATACTTTTTTTACCATTTAAGTAAAATTTTTTTCAATACTAAATATAGCATCCTAAATAATATAGGTTTTTATATTATTTTAATCTCTTTAAACCATTTCAACTCTTTCAACAGTAGTCTTTTTTATCCAACTGCTTTTATAGTAGTAAATACTCATTGCTATATTAGTAAGTATCCATGTTAGTGGATAACTTGCATATACTATTCTTACATCTTTCACAATTCCCATCATAACAACAAGCCAACCTACTCTAAATCCGCACATACATACAAGACCTATTATCATAGGTACAAAAGTCTTTCCTGCACCTCTAAGTACACCTGATAATATTTGGTTCATTGCATATATAAAGTAAAGTGGTACGATAAACATTATAAATTGTGAACCGTATTTTACTACTTCTTTTTCTTCTGTGAATATGTGTAATATAGGAGTTTTAAATAACATTATTATTCCACCAATTAATACTGTCATTCCTACACACATTTTCATACTTAAAGATTTACCTTTTTTAACTCTTTCAACATTTCTAGCACCGATATTTTGGCCTATGAAGTTGCTCGCTGCCATAGCAAGAGCATCTATTGGCATGTATATAAATCCTTCTACTTTATAATATACAGTAAGTGCTGCCATTACATCTAATCCAAATAAGTTTACTTTTGATTGTACAATTATATTTGAGAAACATACTAAAACAGATTGTAATCCTGTTGGTACGCCTATTACTAAAATATGTTTTAATATTTCTTTGTCTATTTTTATTTTACTTATATGAAGTTTGTATACTTCATTAGTGCTAATTAATTTTATCATTATTAAAACTGCAGATAATGTTTGTGATAATGTTGTTGCTAGGGCTGCACCCATTACTCCCATATTAAATACTATTATAAATACTAAGTCTAAGATTATATTTAATATCCCTGCTGCACCTAAATAATAAAGTGGCGTTTTACTATCTCCCATAGCTCTTAGTATTCCTGTTCCCATGTTGTAAATCATCATAGGAATCATACTTAAGAAATAAACTCTAATATATGTAACTGCATATCCTATTACATCGTCAGGAGTATTTATCATTTTTAAAATAGTTTCCGCACTTAATAAACCAACTATCATTAATACTATACCTGATATAAAACTAAGCCCCATTGTTGTATGAACTGTTTTGAATACTTTTTCTTCGTCGTTTTCTCCAAAAGATTGTGATAAAACTATACTAGATCCATTTGATAATCCTATAAAGAAGTAAATCATAAAAACAACTACTAAGTTACATGTTCCAACAGCTGCCAAAGCATTAGCTCCCACAAACCTTCCAACTATCGCCGTATCTACTGTATTGTATAATTGTTGAAATAAGTTTGAAATTAAAATTGGAATAGAAAACAATATAAGTTGTTTTGAAATACTACCTTTAGTCATTTGTGTTACTGCCATTTTTCTCCTCCTTTATATTCCCACAAATTAAATTTATTTTTAATTAATATATTGTATCACCATATAACAATTTTCATTAAATGAATACTTGTTCATATATTATTTTACAATATAATTTCAAATTTTAATATTCTAATTTGTTATCACAAAAATCAGGAGAGTATTTCTATTTTAGATACTCTCCTTTAATAATTTATATTAATTTTATTTTTTCTCTACTACTACTGTAAACATTGGTGTTGCTGAATATCTCACTTGTTCTTCTTCATTAAAAACTCTTTGATTTATATTTTCATCTATTCTAATTATATTAAATCCAAATTTAGATAAATTATTTCTATCCCATTCAGGTCTTTTTTCTTTTGAAAGTGGAAGTCCATAAGATACATTAGTTAAAGAAACATTACTCACAGCATATTCAGGATCCTTTTTATAAATTTTTTTATACTTAATCTCTGCATCTTCTCTATCTTTTCGGGCTTGTTCATCGTATAAGTATAAATACCAATTTGCATCAAAATAAACCATTCTTCCGTCTTTTTTTAGAATTCTTCTACAACCTTTGAAGAAATTTTCTATATCTTGCAAATTCCAAGTTACATTTCTAGATATAATTAAGTCGAATGTCTCATCTTCAAATTTAAGATTTTGTACATCCATACTCACAAAGTTTACATCTACATTATAATTTTTTGCATTTAATCGTGCTTTTTCTAGCATTGCTTCTGTCATATCAACACCTGTAACATTATGCCCTGATTTTGCCATCAATATTGAAAATTCTCCTAGTCCACATCCTATATCTAGAACTTTTAAACAACCTTTTTTATCAACATTTTCTAATATGGTTTGTGTCCAAATTTCATTTTGACTACATTGTAATTCCGCATTATTTTGTTCTGAATAAGTTTGTGAACGGTTTGTCCAATATTTTTTTATAGAATCTGATATATAATCAGAATTTAAATCATAATTTTCATCTGTTTTTTGTGCACTAATCATAAACATAGGAGTAGCCCCATATAATAATTTTTCTTTTTCATCCCATACTCTATCTATTATATTTCTTTCTACCAATAAATTTTTAAATCCTATTTTACTCAAAGTAATCTCATCCCAGCGTGGACGTATTTTATCTTCAAGTGGAAATTTATCTGTTACTATGTATTCTTCTGGACCTTCAAAAGAACTATATGTATTTCCATATTTCTCTATACACTGTTCCCTTCTTTTATCATTTTCTATTTTTAAAGCATTATCATATTTGTATAGAAACCAATTTGCATCAAATATTAATAATTTTCCTTTTGGTTTCAATACCCTGTACCATTCTCTATACGCTTTTACTGGTTCAATCAATGTCCATGTTACATTTCTATTTATAATTAAATCAAAAGTATTATCCTCAAAATCTAAATTGTGACTATCCATCTGAATAAATTTAGGACTTACATTATTTTCTTTTGCATTTAATTTTGCTTGAACTAACATGTTTTCACTACAATCTATCCCTACTACATTATGACCTGCCTTTGAAAGTATTATTGAAAAAAATCCTGGTCCACATCCTATATCTAATATATTTAACCCCTTTTTATCACCAATTTGTTCTTCAATTAATTTTATCCATGCTTCTGACCTAAAGCTTTTTAATTCATCCTTGATTATCTTGTTATATCCATTTGCATGGTATTCCCATTCTCTTTTTACCTTATTTATTAATTCCAATTTAACTCACCCCTTTAATTCAATTTATAAATAAAAAAATCCATGAATGTATAAGATGTTCACATCTTTTCCTTCATGGATTTTTTCAACTATTTTATTTTTTTAATTTAT
>NZ_JADPET010000069.1 GCF_015667935.1 Clostridium sp. 1001270J_160509_D11
AAAGAAAACGATTTTAAATTTAAAATATATAATTTTCAAAAATAAAGGTATGAAATTAGTAGATTTATGTCTACTATTTTTTTTTGCAAAAAATAACTCGATAAATCGTTAAAAATGTAGGAATTTGACTAACGAAAATTAAAGGAATGAACAATAAAAAACACGAAGTTTGTATATAAAAAAATTTATATTGTAACAGGAGGGATTAATATGAGAAGTTTCAATAATATATTAAGAGATGTTCATTTAGGTAAAGATGTAGATCCAAAGGAATTAAAGATGGCGCTATTACTGGCAGAAAATCAATTAGTTCTTTCTAACAAAGACATTATCAAATGCTTAGATTCACACGCTGATAGAATTGCATTAGAAGGAGAAATAGGTAAGAACAGAAACAAACGCACTTTGCATCAACAAATTTCTATAGAAAAAGCTTTGGAAATCAATAATTTGTAGAATTATGCAGATAACTATGAATTTTAATGTTATAGATTTCGAAAACGGGCCTATTTATATTGTTTAAAGTTTGTTTAATTTCGATTTATTTAGATTAATATTTACAATTTACTTAATCTAGATTTATTTATACTGGGATTTAAAGTTTATTTATGCTGTGTTAGATAAAATTATAAAGTTATCTAACACAGCATTTTTTATAGATATTTTTATAATATATAGTAGTTTATATTTATTTATAAATTGTAGATAAATATAATTTTTATAAATATATTTAAAAAATCTACATTTTTAAATGTATTTTAGTATAAAGAGTTAAACCTAAATCATAGGTTTATACAATTTTAATTCCAAATAGTAATTTGCAAATGTTATACCTGTATATGGCAATACCCAAAGTAGTCCAAGTCCAAGAGGTAGTATACCTAAGATAAACCATCCTATAAATGATAAACCTAAGACGATTATGTTCCAGAAGTTACCTTGTACTAAATTTATACTTTGTTTTGCAGCATCTATAATCGGTGCATCTGTATCTAATATTACTAATAATGAGAATGATAAGTACACTTCTATTACTGTTATACATATTCCTAAAACAAAACTCAATAATACTCCAGAATATATTGCTACATATTGTATAAGTGTAGTAGCTAAAGATAAAAGCAATGTATATACTATGCATTTTAAAACTTTCATCCAAGATGTCTTCATCCAAGAGAATTTAACTTGGTCGAAGTCGTCGTTTTTGGCTATATTCAAAAACAATGTAGTTGTAAAAACGCTAGCTATTGTTGTAATTACAACTTGGAATATTGAAGATAATGTGGAGTCATTTAACATTCCTATAATGAGTGCTTCCAATACATAAACTACTAAAACTGTAATTACAGGGACAATCCAAAAAGCGTTTAATTTTCTTTTGGCATCTTTTTTTATTTCTGCTCTAGTTTTCATAAGTCCAGCCTCCTATTTTATAATGAAAAATTTACTATTTTCCTTAATCGTAGCATATATTATAGAGTATAGTGTAAAATATTTAATTTTGTAACCAAACTGCAACCTATGAATATAATGAATTATGTTTGATTTTAGTGGAGGTATATCGATGTTCAAGAAAATTATTTCTATCGTAAGTGCAGCGGCTCTAGGGGTTTGCTGCTTAACAGGATGCAGTAATGATACTGCTGGTGATAAAGGCGATAAAGAATCAAAAGAGTTACAAAAAATAACTGTAGCAGAAGTTACTCACTCTGTATTTTATGCACCACAATATGTAGCTATGAGTAAGGGCTTCTTTGAAGAAGAAGGTCTAGAAATTGATTTAGTAAATACTCAAGGTGCTGATAAAACTATGTCAGCTTTAATCTCTGGAGATGCTGATATAGGACTTATGGGACCGGAAGCATCAATTTATATTTACAATCAAGGTGAAGACGATTATGCAGTTAACTTTGCACAACTTACTCAATGTGATGGTAGTTTCTTAGTTTCTAGAGAAAAAATAGATAATTTCTCTTATGACGATTTAAAAGGTAAAGAAGTTCTTGGAGGTAGAGCAGGAGGCGTGCCTTTAATGACTTTGGAATACGTTTTAAAACAAAATGGTGTTGAAATTGGAGAAGATACTGCTAGTGGTCAATGTAACGTAAGAACAGACGTTCAATTTGCAGCTATGGCTGGAGCATTTGCAGCTGGTGAAGCAGATTTCACAACAGCTTTTGAACCAACAGCTACTCAACTTGAAAAAGACGGTTCTGGATATATAGTTGCATCAATAGGTAAAGATTCAGGTAAAATACCTTACACTGCTTATTCTTCAACAAAATCTTATATGAAAGATAATAAAGAAGTATTAGAAAAATTCACAAGAGCAATATATAAAGCTCAACAATGGTGTAAAGATGCTAGCGATAAAGAAATCGCAGAAGCAATCCAACCTTACTTTGAAGACAATGATATAGACGAATTAGTTACAGTTGCTAAACAATATAGAAAAATAGGCGCTTGGTGTGAAAATCCATACTTTGAAAAAGAAAGTTTAGATAACTTGATGAAAGTTATGGAAACTGCTGGCGAACTTGAAAAAGAAGCTCCATATGATAAGATAGTTGATACTAGTATAGCTCAAAAAATAATAGATGAAAAATAATTATAGGAAATAAATAGTTTGGTTATATAAATAGAACATTTGAAGTAGTTTTTTCATAAAAGAAAATAAGGGGTAGTTAACAAGAGGTATTTGGGGATAGCTCATAAAAAGGAGTTGATCTTATGGAAGTTAAGAAAGACACAATTATACGTACAACAGTTTTGGTAATTGCCCTTTTAAACCAAATTTTGACTAGCACAGGTCACGATATTTTGCCGATTTCTGATGAAGAAGTCAGCCAAGTGATATCACTGGCATTTACAATAGGTGCGTCAATTTGGGCTTGGTGGAAAAACAACTCATTTACAAAAGCTGCTATAGAAGCGGATAAAGTTTTAAATGAAAAAAAGTCCAATAATAATTAGGTTTAGATGCTTGGAGTTTTTATAGATTCCAAGCATTTTTATGTGATTAAATATAACAAAATAAAATGGTAAAAAAATCTAATGACTTGCTTGACAAATAAATAACAGTTAGATTAAAATGATAAATATGTAATATTAAAGATGCAAAAATACAAGCAAAATATATAAAATACAAGCAATAAATAATATTAAATAAGGGGGAATTAATATGAACAATGAAGTAAATACTTTATTTAGGTCTTATAATGATTTAGACTTAGTAAAAGCAGAGAACATAGTATTAGAATCTGAAACAAAGTTAGACGATAAAGAGAGAAAAATCTTAATGCATGTTTTTTCAGCATTTAAGAAAAATAAATTCCAAGATAGAAATATAGTATGCTCTATTAAAGACATATGTGAAGACGATTTAATACAACTTCAAGACAAAAGAGTTATATTAATAAATATAGATAGAAAAGAATACGTACTTACACAATGGTACAAAATGAGAAGACAAAAGGGGGCTAATGCCGTAGTTGTTGAGCTAGACGATATGGTATGTGAGTATTTTAGGCTATTTCCATCAAATTATTTAAATTAGCACGTAGGAAAAGGGTTTCAGGAACTTATTTTACTAAAATATAAATAAATTACCTAATAGTTGTAAAAATGTATTATAATACCTATATACATATATATAGGAGGAATACATTTGAAAAATTTTACAAAAAAATTATTTACATTAGGTATAATATTTACACTAATAATTGGGATGGTTGGATGTTCTAAACCACAGAAAAAAAAAGAGGTTGTTCTTACTAATACACAAGAACAAGAAAAAACTATTTACGATTTAAATGGTATACAAAGCTATGAAGAAATCGATTCAAATGCGATTGTAGAAATTAAAAAATCTATGGCACAAGATGAAAATGTATTTGTAAAACAGATGTTTAATACATTAGCAGACGTTATAGAATTATTGCCAGAGGGCGTAAAAACACTACAACTGAGCGTATTTGCATCTAATATAAGTACAGATGACGACTTTTTAATATTTTCATGCACAATACCAGAAGATGGCCTAAACAATATAAGAAAAGAGAAACTAACTTCTATAGAAGGATTATCTAAAAACTGTGAACAACTATACATAGACGAGATAGTGTCTGAGGAGGCTGTAAAAAACGTAATATGGCCAGGAGCAGAGGGATCTATAGTATATGAGGCTCCAGAAGAAAAAACTTACGAATCTGAAGAAAGTACAACAATACAAAGTCAGACAAGCTCTACTCAAGATTTTGACAAAGGTTACTGTGATATGTGTGGCGATTATGGAAAAATGTATCAATTAGTAGGATATGACCTTTGTTTAGATTGTTATAATGAGTATAATGTAAGATGTGCAGACTGCGGCACTTCACTTGCATTTACTGATTTCGCGATTAAGGCACCTAATGGGACTTGGTACTGCGTATTTTGTGGAGAAGATAGAGGATATTCGTACGACGATATATATTAAAATTTAAAATATGATTATATAGTATAATTTGATATAAAAAGAGATGGTGATTCACCGTCTCTTTTTTGTTATGGAAGTATGTTAGAAAAATAATGAAAATATTCAGAAATTTGCTTGACGTCCAAATAACAATTGTATAAAATTAATATTAATAAATAATATCAACAGGGGGTATTCATTATGAAAGGAAAAGTAAATACTTTATTTCTAGGCAACAATAAAGAGTTATTGGAAAAAGACAATGTGGCGTTAGAATCTGAGACAGATTTAACAGATATAGAAAAAGACATACTAAAAGACATATTTGCTGAAATAAAGAAAAATGACTTTGAAAATAAGGGGATTAAGTTTTCACTAGATGATTATTCAAAAGACGATTTAATAAAACTTCAAAACAAAAAGGTTATGATAATCAATATAGAAAAGAAAGAATATGTTTTAACACAATGGTATAATATGCTTTGGAATAAAGAAAGCAACGAAGTTGTAATACAAGTAGAAGACATAGTGTTTGAATACTTAAGATTATTTGTGTTAAATAAATAAACAATATAAAGGACAGTTTCTAAACTGTCCTTTTTTAATTTTTATGGACTTTAGTCTGTTGAGTATGCTTGCATACTCAATGATTTATATATTTTAGAGTTTGGTAGATATAAATATGCCAAAAATATATATAAGTATCTTCGTTTATATGATATAAATATCGTCACATAAATATATAGTTTTTAAAAAACTTAATTTAATACTAAGCTGTTGTATATTGCTCGTGGATAGTCTTTACATAGCTCGAGTTTAACAGTTTCTTAAAAGCACTTATTTCTATCTGTCTTATTTTCTCTCCGGAAATACTACATATAAGGCTTATTTCCTTTAATGTGTAGATTTTGTTGTTTATAAAACCGAATTTGAGTAAGATAACGTTTTTCTCATCGCGAGTTAAACTATCTAGACTTTGGATGATATATTAACTATTATCAAAACTTCCTAAATCAGAATTTGAATCTAGATTTTGACTAGATATGATAGATATGTTTTTCATAGCAATCCCTCCTATATAATAATATACTTTATAGTATAATTATAGTATAAATTAAGCAAAAACAAAAATATAATAATAGATATAAGGTCAAAGTTGAGATTTTAAAGGGGGATACATTATGGAGGCGTTTAGTCGTTTATATTTAAATAATTATGAATTGTTAAAAGACAAAAATGATGTTTACGGGGTATTGATTTCTGTCTTTTCGGAAAGCGATAAGATTATAACCCAGGAAATAGAGTATGAAGAAGAGAGCACAAAAGTTAGATATATATTGAGTTGTAAAAATTACTCAGACAAATTAGATATTATGGGATTTACTTTAAAAAAGGCTTATGATGAGTTTTTTAAAGTGAGAAATATATATGAGTCAAAGAGTGAATTTATAAAAATCCTAAATAAAAGTATAGAGTTTATTATAGATAATAATATTTATGACGAGTATTTTTTAGACAGAGAAAATTTAGAAATCTTGGAAAATGACAAAGATTTAGAAGATATGGTTTTATTTATTTTGAGAAATAAGGATATTTTATGGGGCGGGAGTTTTATAGATATCAGGTTTATTTTGAGGATTGTGTTGTCGCTTTATAGTGATTCTAAGATTATATATGATGTGAGCGAGATTATAGCAAATGGCTATTTTGATGAGGATTTTGAGTTTAGCAAAAGCGCCAAAGAAACTGCAAAATCTGAATATATAATAAATGAAAAGATTATCGTCCTTACAGAGGGAAAGTCAGATGCATGTGTTTTGGAGACTGCGCTAAATATCTTATACCCCCACTTATCAGAATACTACTCATTTTTAGATTTTAAGGCCACAAGACTTAGGGGGAGTGCTGATGCGCTTGTATCTACTATAAAAGCGTTTATCTCATCTGGAATAGCAAACAGAACTATTGCAATATTCGACAATGACACAGCGGGGCAAGAGGCCATGAAACTTTTAAGCGGGATAGAAATACCAAACAATATAAAAGTGCTTAAATATCCAGACTTGGAAATTGCGAAAAAATACCCCACAAAAGGCCCAACAGGAGATGTCGTAATGGATATAAACGGGATGGCGTGCAGTATAGAGTTATATCTCGGAAAAGACATCTTAACAGAAGACGAAGATAACTTAATTCCGATACAGTGGATTGGGTATTTTGAAAGTGCGGGCAAATACCAAGGCAGGATTTTAGATAAGGCAAACTGTCTAAAAAAATTTTTTGATAGAATGAATGATAAAGACATAAGCAGGGAAAACTTTGATTTTAGCGGGTTAGACGATATTTTAAAGATGATTTTTGAAGCATTTAATTAAAATTTACAAGCCAAAAATGTAGTACTATAATATATATAAAGGAAATTTGGAAAGAAAGTGAGTGAGAATAGGGGGACTCTATATGGGAGAAGAGAAAAACAGTATTGTCAATAAAATTCCAGAGGAGATAAAGCTGTATAATACATTATATTTAAAGTACAGAGAATATGGAAAAGAAGCGAGAAATACATTTAATAAGATCTTAGGTGAATATAAGGGACTAGACGATTTAGTTTCAGACGGATTTGATACGAGCCTAGACATTATCAAAACTTACATAGATTACGCTGTAGATACATTAAAAGATATGGATGTAGAAAATATAACAGAAGAAAATTTCACACAAAAATACTACCAAAAATACTGCACCTTTGGAGATGTATTTAATAATTTAGAAAATCAATATAAAAAAATCGAAAAATCAAATCACGACAAAATACTCAAGGAAAAAACAGAAATTTTTAACTCAGAAGAAGTAAGAGAAAATATATTAAACTCTATTGAAAACAGTGTAGTAGATATACATGAGGCAATCTTGGACTGTGTAGAAAACGAGACAGATAAGGACTTGTATAGAGTTACATCAGATGATAAAAAAGAGGCACAGGATTTACTTTTTAAATTAAAATCAGAATCGAAGTTGTTGAGAAACGACGAAAAGCTAAATATTTTAGAGAAAATGCTCGGCTCAAATCCATATCTAGAAGAAACTTATTTTTATTTATTAGATATAAATAAAGGCGACAAAAACAACCAAATAGAACAATACGCTAACTACTTTGGGATAGACTTAGCAAAGAGAAAATCAGAAATTATAAATTCTGAGATAAATAAATATCTAAAGGACAATTTAGATAATGTAGGATTAAAAGACAAAAAAGAAATTCTAAATTCGTATTGTGAAAATTATTTTAGCCAAAAATACAAACAAAAAGATACATACTCAAACAAAGTCTATTTAGACAATTTAAATAAAATATATAAAGATACATTTAAAACACCGAAGCTAAATGAAGATGTAAATGAGCTTATAGACGAGTGTAATTTTATTTATGAAAAATATAATGATGAGAGATTTTTAAATATAAAAAACGAGATAGAAAAAAGTCTGTTAAACAGCAAAATTATCTCAAATCTTAAAAAAGAAAGCGATAATGAAATAAAAATTGAGATAAAAGAAGATGAGGCAGAAAGAGAAAAAGAAGCTCAAAGAGAATATAAATTAGAATCAGAAAGAGAAGAGCCAAAACACGACGACCAACGCGACGAAAAGCATGACCAAAAACACGACAAACACAACCAAGAACATCACAACCAACACGACATCAAGATAAAATCAGAAAATTTACCACAAATTAAAAACAAACAACCTAAACAAAAAAATCAACTAACTTATGATGAATATGCAGTAGCAGCAGAGCCTACACAAAAAAAGAGCACTTTGTCATATGGATTTAAAATAGCGAGTTTAATTTTTATGTTGTTCTCTGGAGTTATGTTGTTTGATCTATTTATACAGATATTAGACAATAGATTTATTTATGGAAGAGATTTATTATTATCATATGTCACAGTAGGGATTTTGTTTGGGCTTAGTTTAGTCTGTAATTATGCTGCGATTAAAAAAACTCACCCATACGGAAAGATAGTATCCAACAAAAGTATACTAATCAGGGTATTTATAGCGATTATATCTTTTATAGGCGGTACAATATCGGATAAAACATATATAGAGGCGTTTTGTCTTACAATCGGGATAATGGTATTTTTATATATTATAAGAGATTGCCTTTTTAGACGAGGGGAATAAAGATTATTATTGTCGGGACTTTTTAAGTGGTTCATTTTAATTTAAATTTATATTGATTTTCATTGTACTATCGTTCTGGTCTATTTATTTTGGAAAAAACGCCTATTTTACATAAAATCATTATATAATAATAGTAAGTAAACTGACTTTTGTGAGGGGGCGTAGTATGTGGTTTAGAAGAAGAAAAATAAAAAGCAAGCAACCATCAGAAATCAGCAAACAAGATATAGAAGAAAAGAAAATTGTCGAGGCTAAATTAGCCAAGGAAATTAGACAACATTATATAAGTATTTCAAATGCGACAACTGTTATTTGTTATAATATAAATTGGAATAATAAGAATCTAGAAAAATTTTGGAAAAAATATCGCCAAAACCCCGAGTTTTTATCTCTAAGGGGGCTTGATATTGTGATTTCAATGTATAAATTGGCGGGGGACGTAAATAGTTATTTCGATTTACATAAAAAAGTATTTAAACGCGATGTAGTAGAAAAAATTTCAAAAAGGCATTTTTACCAAGACGCAGTAGACAAGATTATGACAAATTACGATAATTCATGCAATCAGATTATTAAAAAAAATCATGGATTTGAAGGTAATTCATATTTTGAAAAGGCACAAGGATGTGGATTTATCCAGCTTTATAATAATTTTAGAAATAGAGATTGGGATTATTTTGTATTTAATCTTGTATTTAATATATACAAATACGACGTGGAAAGTTTTAATAGAAGTGGGTTGAATTTTTCACAAAGCGAACTAAAACAACTCTACAAAGAATCTGGGGATGAATTGCTGTTTTTTACGGTGCAATATGGCTATGCATTTTTGTTTATGTCGTATATCTTAATGCTTAGAAAATACGAGGTGTTTATCCAAAATGATATAGTCTTGTTGGTCTTAGAGCAGATAAAAAGTGATAATGATGACAAAATGGATATTTTTCAAGAATTTTACCTTCTATACAGCAGTTTATATAGAAGTGCATATGATGAGGAGTATTCTTATGATGAAATAGCTACATTTATTATTAAACAAGAAAATATAGAGAAAAGAGATATGTTTTTAGATTGTGATTATTATAAAGAAGATTTAAATGATTTTAAAAAGGACAAAAACTTTAAAAAAATGCTATTTAATATAGATAAAGTCGAGTTTTTCAATAAACACTCTAAAAAAGATCCTTATATAAAAGAAAACAGAGATTATTTTTATAATGAGTTGTTCGACTATCTTATGATAAAATGCATGGACTATCTAGATGATGATGAGTTTTTGAAGATTTTGTTTTGTAAAGAAGCCTATATAGATAAGTTCTTGAGATTTGGATTATTTTAAATAACCTCCATTTTATGGTATTATAGAAAATGATATAAACAAAGTTTAGAAAAACTTAACAAGTATAAGTTTAAAAAGACTAAATAAGTATAAGTTTAGAAAATCTGAATAAGTTTATAAAAGGAAACAATACTATTATTAATGACAAGTGAAATATAAAGGTGGAGGTATTATTTATGAAAAGGATAATTATCGTACTTGGAGTAGTTTTATGTTTATTTATAAATGGATGTATCGATAAGGACAAGCAAAACTCTTCAGACGACAACAGTGATGCAATCGAAAATATAGACGAAGACAATGACGACATAAACGACAAAGACGACGACGGATACGAAGATGAAGACGAAGACGACGGGGCAAGTGATGCCGAAGACCAAGAAAAAGAGAAAGATAACGCAGATTTTTAAATTTAAAAAAAAATTTACAAAATGTGTTTAAAAAGTGAAAACATGTCTACAATAAAAATATACTTATTTATATACAATACATAAACTTTAATCCAAAAAACCCATAATAAAATTAATTAAAGACATTTTGTTCCTTGTTTGTTGCAATGGCCGTTCGGAAGGTCATATAATAAGCCCATAATTATTATGCATAATCAAGGAGCAAGAGATTCCAATCTTGCTATTTGCCAATCGGACTTTACATACATAACTCTCGGTTCGATTGGCACTTTTTTTTTACAACAATTTATTTTCACAAATTATTAAAGTAATTTATTGAAAATTACGAAAAATATACCTACAATATAATCAATAAGTAGATTTTTAAGGGGATGATAATATGGAGTTTTATAGAAGAAAGTCACTACTTAAAAAGACTCTCAAAGAAACTGGCTTATTTTCAGCATTCGACGTTTTACAAGACGACAGCAAGATGTTGAGACTAAGTTTAAAACCATCAGTTAGAATGTTTGCTGGGGACTTTTATGAAGTATCCATATCAATACCGAATTCTAGTTGTTATAATTCAATAAATTATGTTATTGCAAAATTAGAAGACAACAAAAAGAAAGGTTTAGTGCTTAGATTGTTGCATAAATACAACAACGACAGCTTAGTTATAAAATACTACATTACACCACAAAATTTTATAACGGCGAAAATAGCATATATCGGATCAGGCAATAACTTTAGTGGATACGAATTTATCGAACTATTGCAAGATGGTTTGGGAATTGTATCAAATGTCAAAGATGATATAATGGACATCTTATAAGTTTTATATTATTTTTTATTTAGGGGGCGAGATTATGAATTTTGCTGAGAAAAAACCGATATTAATCCACGAGTTGCAAGAGTCGAGAACTTTAAATAGATTTGAAATAATAGAAAATAACGAAAACAGACTATGTCTTTACACACTACAAGATGTATATGGGATGAAATATCCTTGTGAAATTAGACTATTTATGATTTCTGACAACCCGTTTACAGTAGTCACTTATAGATTTATGAAGGGGAAAAACTCAGATTATCCGATTGAATTATTGGAATTTCTAAACGAATACAACGAAAAATACGAAGCATTTAAATTTTATATAAATAGCGAAAATGTAGTTGTGGGCGAACTTGTATATGCTCATGGAGAAGATACATTCGACAGCGAAGAATTAGTAGAGCAGATAAAATATGGAATCGAATGTGTGAGCTTTGTGCACCAAGATATGCTTAGAAGATTTTTATAATCAATATAAACTACAATCAAAGTAATAAACCTCCTTATTTTATCATATATAAACATAAGGAGGTGGGCGATTGTGAAAGAAGTGGGGATTGAGCGCTTTGTCGAAACACTCGAAAATAAGGAATTATATCGAACTGATTTGAATCGTCCAGGCAGAGAATGTACAGTGATGTATCATTCGAGAGATAACCCAATACACTTGGTCCTGGATTGTAACGTTATTATGAGATTTGGTGACAAAATTTTGTTGTTATCAAAAGACGCAAACAGCACGAGCAAAATTGGGTTTAGAGCCATAAGGACATTTAAGATTGGATCAGAAGAAGAAGACGATAACGAGACGAAATACTATGATTTTGAAATAGAATTAAAAAACGGAGATTATATAGAATTTAGTTTTATTGAAGAATAAAGTTTAAATAAAAAGGCGTGAGGGATCACGCCTTTTGTTATTGTAAAATTTGGGGAGATTGTGATTCTATTTAACGAGTTTGTGATAAGGAATTTAAGTGTTTATAAAAAACTTCCTTGTTCTAGTTTTGGTGAGTAGCCGTAGTCTTTTTGCAGTTCTGATTTTCCTTGGGTGAAAAATCTCTTTCTATCGCTGTCAAATTGTAGTTTTAGTTTTTTCTTTATTATACCTGTGATTCTGTTTTTTAGAAGGAGGATGTAGGTTTCGGGCTCGCTGTTTTCGCGAGTCGCTTTAAATACGTAGTCCGCCAAGTTTGGGATTTCGCTTGCTCCTGATATTTCAAAAACGTGTGGCTCACGATTTAAAAGTGAGCTTTTGTTGGAGTGGGCGACTAGGATTATGACGAGGTCGTATTTTTTTGCAAGGTTTTTTAGTGATTTTACGGCGATAATTTGTTTTTCGTATTTGTCAGAACCGCTACATTCTAGCGTCATCAAGTTGTCTAATATAAACAGTTTTACATTTTTCTTAATTGCAGCGTACTCAATGGCATTTACTAAATTTATCTCGTCGGCTGTGGCGTCTTTTGAATAGTAAAACAGCCTGTCTTTTGCCCAATTTAAAATTTCCTCGCGACCTTCTGGCGTAACTTTTGTATATCTTCCAAAAGAATTAATACAAGATGAAAGGTGGTTTGGATTTGCGACAGTTTTACAAAACCAATCCAACGACATCTGGTAAGAAAGTTCACCAGAATATAAAAATCCATTAAAGCCCAAACTCATAGCATTAGACAAAATTTGATTTAAAAATGTACTTTTTCCAGAGCCGGGATTACCTGTCAAAACAGTCAGCGTACCGAAGTGTAGCCCGCCGCCGGTCGCCGAATCAATAGCAGAAAATCCAGTTTGGATACTTCCCACATCATCAACTTGAGGGGCAATAGTTGACACATCTATAATCAAATCCTCTACATTTCCACTGTCAAAAAGTGTCGCTTTTAAGTCGTCAGAAAACTGTAGAAGGTCTTTGCTGTCTAGCTTTTTGATGTCTTTTGTAGTGTTTGAAAGCAGGTCCTTTATGCTGCGTTTTGTCGCCAAATCCTTGACAATTTTCATGTGAAACGATACATTGTCAGAAACTGAAATGAGAGCAGTCAGCCCAGCAAGATAAGAAATTCCACCTGCCTTTTCGAGCATGTCGTTTTTTTCAAGCTCAGCCCTCAAAGTCACCGGATCGATTCCGATATTAGTGTCGTATAGCTTTTTCATATATGTGTAGATGATTGAATGTTGAGTGTAGAAAAAGTCGTCCGCGCACAAGTTGACCCTGTTGCCCTCGATAATTACATCATTTTCTAAAAATACACAGCTCAAAATATTTCTTTCCGCATCTAAGTCATATAAATTCATAAAAATCACCTCGATTTTAAATTTACTACATATATTCAAACTCGCTTAAGTCCGAGCTTGAATACTGATTTAACTGTTTTGAAGATAAACTTTGTTTTGAATATAGACTGCATTGTGAAAGCAGGTTTTTCTTTGAAGTTTCAAAGTTTTTTCTAGCTAGAACCTTTTCATAACAATCCCTGAAATACCAAGGGTTTAAAATATGAGTACCCCAAAATCCATTTTCTAGATAAATCCACTTGATAAGCTCCGTAACCTCTTGGAAGTTTCGGTTGTCTTTGTTTAAAATAATATCAAACGCCTTTGACCAATCGTTAAAATTAGGCTCTTTGAACGTTGGGTTGTTTTTCTTTATCAGAGTCCACATAAGCTCAGAAAGTAAAAATTCAGCACTCACGTCATCTTTGTACTGTGATGTGATAGATTTATTTGATAGATTAATTATTTGGTCAGACTCTAAAGACGAAGGTGATTGTTCTAAAGACGAAGGTGGTTGCTCAGAAGATGTAGGTAATTGTTCTAAAGACGAAGGTGATTGCTCAGAAGATGTAGGTAATTGTTCTAAAGACGAAGGTGATTGCTCAAAAGATGTAGGTGTTTGTTTTAAAGACGAAGGTGATTGCTCAAAAGATGTAGGCAATTGTTTTAAAGACGAAGGTGACGACTCAAAAGATGTAGGTAATTGTTTTAAAGACGAAGGTGACGACTCAGAAGATGTAGGCAATTGTTCTAAAGACGAAGGTGATAATTCAGAAGATATAGAACTAGTATTTAAAGATAAGTTTTCTTCATCTAAATTATTTAAATTATTGACTTTATCAAAAGGCTCAGCACTTTTTTCATATGCGTCAATATCTGACATTAGAGAAGATATTTCGTCTTTTGTTAAACTAGATTTTTTCTTAGTTTTCTTAGATGATTTAGAGTGTGAAGGACTTTGTGTAGATATAAGTTTTATAAAATTTTCTCCAAGTGTATAGTAAGTATAACTGCCATTTTCTTTTAATAAGACTCTTTTCAAAACGCCACATTCGCATATTTTTCTAAGTCTTCTATAAAAAGCATTTGTCTGCATACTTAAAATTGGAAGTTCGTCAGTTAGTTTTTTGTGGCGAATCCAGTAGTATTTTTCGCCATTTATAAACTCTGTGCGCATATTTCCAGAGTCTTTAAAATCTACAAACCATCTAAGTATTATCAAATCCAAAGCATCAAGACCAAGATCTTTTGCAACTTTTTGAGAAAATCCTTCTATTGTGTACTTCATAATAAAACCTCCTAAAAAAATTTTTAAAAAATATGTATAATATAAAATAATAATGTCCATAATGTAGTTAGATAAATAACTAACTCTTTTGAAACTTCAAAAGAGACAGTACTCATGAGAGCAGGTACTCATTGTTTTTCATCAATTATTCATTTGTATCACTTAAAATATTAATGATATAATTTAAAAAGTCATTAATAAAGCTGGACTTTCTGGTTTGCTCTCAAGTTAAATCACAACATACATACACATCCTGCTGGAAGGTCCAGTTTATTACTTTTATAATATAATAGTAAATAAAAATAATATAAAAAATCCAACAAACTACTTGAAAAAAATATTTTTTTTAAAGTTTTAAATGCTCCAGTAAAGCGTCCAAGATGTGTTG
>NZ_JADPET010000006.1 GCF_015667935.1 Clostridium sp. 1001270J_160509_D11
ATTGACAATCTATCATATAAAAAAGACCATGCAAATTGGCAAGGTCTTTATCTATATAAATCTCTATTTTTATATTTTATTATTAATTATCCTCTTAAATCATCCATTAATTGAGTTTTACCAGCAGTTTTTTCGTCTTTCATTTTAACTACTTTAGCTGGTGAACCTGCAACAACAGCACCTGGTTCAACGTCTTTTGTAACAACTGATCCAGCAGCTACAACAGCGCCTTTACCGATTCTTATACCTTCTAATATTACACAGTTAGCTCCGATAACAACGTCATCTTCAACTATAACTGGAGTTGCTGAAGGTGGCTCAAGAACACCTGCTACAACTGAACCAGCACCTAGGTGTACGTTTTTACCTAATGTTCCTCTAGCGCCTACAACAGCATTCATATCTACCATAGTTCCTTCGCCTATAATAGAGCCGATATTTATAACAGCACCCATCATTACAACAGCATTTTTTTCTATAGTAACCATATCTCTTATTATAGCGCCTGGTTCTATTCTAGCGTCTATATTTAACATATCTACCATTGGTATAGCAGAGTTTCTAGCTGTATTTTCAACATACATATCTGTTATTTTATCTTTTATAGGAGCTATAGCTTCTGTTATAGTTTTGTAATCTCCTATTAGAGTATATTCTCCATTGTTTCCGAAAACTTTGAAGTTCTCATTTTTTTCTATTTCAGCAGTAGTAGAAACATAAATTTTAACTGGTGTTTGTTTTTCTGCGTCTTTTATATATTTTGCAATTGCATAAGCATCAT
The DNA here is from genome assembly GCF_015667935.1 of Clostridium sp. 1001270J_160509_D11. GTDB lineage: Bacteria > Bacillota > Clostridia > Peptostreptococcales > Peptostreptococcaceae > Intestinibacter. The sequence goes on from NZ_JADPET010000006.1 coordinate 782, forward strand.
TTAAATCTAACATGTCAATCTCCTTAAAACTTTATATTATTTGTAGTGTAAGTAGGTTAATCAAAATTTTATTAATATAAATTTTAGCCTAACATATCGTCCATATTATAGAAACCAGGTTGTTGATTTACTAAGTATTTTGCTGCAGCTATAGCGCCTTCAGCAAATACATTTTTAGAACGAGCTGAGTGATTTATTTCTAATATTTCGTCGTTTCCAGCAAAGATAGCGCTATGTTCACCGACTATAGTTCCACCTCTTACAGCATGTATTCCGACTTCGTTTTGTTGTCTTTTTCCTGTACGACCATGTCTGCCATAAATAAATTCAGATTGTTCTCTTATTTCCTTAACAGCATTTGCAATCATTACAGCAGTACCGCTAGGAGAGTCTACTTTTTTGTTGTGATGTTTTTCTATTATTTCTATATCAAAGTTGTTTAAATTTTTGGCAGCTTCTTTTACTAATTTAAGTAAGATATTTACTCCAAGTGACATATTGAATGATAAGAAGACAGGAATTTGTTTAGAAGCTTGATGGATTTTTTCCATTTCCTCATCATTGTATCCAGTAGTTGCAAGAACTACAGGAGTTTTTGTTTTTAGACAACAATCTAATATATCATCTAGTGCAAGTGGGTTAGAGAAGTCTATAACCACATCTGCATCTTCTTTTACTTCGGCAAAACTTGAGTAAGTGTTAAATTGATTATTAACATCATGGTGTTTTGGACTAACACCGGCAACAAGTTGAAGTTCTTCATCATCTAATACGCATTTTGTCAATACTTGACCCATTGTTCCGCTGTATCCGTTTATTATAACTTTCAATGTTATACCCCCTAATTAAGTTTGATTTATTTCAAGGAAGAATAATAAATTATTTATATTCTTCCCTGTCAAAATTAAGCTTCGATCTATTTTACTCCAAGTTCAGCAGTTTGTTTAACATCAAGACCAGCATTTATTAATTCTTGTTTTAATACTTCTAAGTTTTTCGGATTCATTTCACCAAGTGGTAATCTTAAGTGACCAACTTCAAATCCTAATAAGTTTAATGCTGTTTTAACTGGAACTGGATTTACTTCTATAAATAAAGCATCAATAAGAGCTTTTAAATCTAATTGTATTTTGAAAGAACCTTTAACATCACCGTCTAAGAATTTTGCAACTAAATCATGAGTTTGTTGTGGACAAACATTTGCTAAAACAGATATAACTCCGCTACCACCTAATGATAATAATGGAGTGATAGAGTCGTCATTTCCAGAATAGATTGCAAAATCATCTGGAACTAATCTAGCAACTTCAGCAACTTGAGCTATATCACCGCTAGCTTCTTTTATAGCAACTATGTTTTCACATTCGTTAGCAAGTTCAGCAACTAAATCTGGAGCAATATTAACTCCTGTTCTAGAAGGAACGTTGTATAAAATTATTGGTAAATCAACAGCATCAGCTATTGCTTTGAAGTGAGCTTTAAGACCAGTTCTATTAGCTTTGTTATAATAGGGTGTGATTATTAATAAAGCATCAGCTCCCATATCTTGAGCACCTTTTGCTAAACTAAGAGAATGTCTAGTATCGTTTGTACTAGCACCAGCGATAACTGGTATTCTTTTATTTACTGTATCGACGATACATTTAATAACATCTAGTTGTTCTTCATCAGTCATAGTACTAGCTTCACCAGTAGTACCAGTAGCAACTATGGCATCTGTTCCGTTAGCAATGTGGTATTCAACTAACTCTTTAATTTTTTCAAAATTTGGTGTGTTATCTTCATTAAATGGTGTAACTAATGCAACTGCAGAACCTGTAAATATCATATATATCTCCCCTTTTTATATCATAATCATTTTTAAAAATTATTTTATTAATACTAATTAAGTTTTGTTTACTAAGTTGTGAAACTGTTAAACATTTATTTTATTGAGTTTATAAATAAGTTATTTTGTCAGATTAAACTAAATCATTTTTTACTAATAATTCAGCTATTTGTACTGCATTTGTAGCAGCCCCTTTTCTTATATTGTCAGCAACTACCCATAAGTTGATACCATTATCAACACTAAAGTCTCTTCTTATTCTACCAACAAAAACTTCGTCATGTCCTTCAGCATCTACAGCAAGAGGGTATTCATCTTTAGCTGGATTATCAACTAATACAACACCTTCAGCGTTTTTGATTGCTTCAACAACATCTTCAAGCTCAAAAGGTTTATTAAATTCAACGTTGATTGATTCACTGTGAGCACCTCTAACAGGAACTCTAACAGTAGTAGCAGTAACTTTTATGCTATCATCATTAAATATTTTTTTAGTTTCATTTATCATTTTCATTTCTTCTTTTGTATAACCATTATCCATAAATACATCTATATGTGGTAAACAGTTATACGCTATTGGATGAGGATAGAATTGATTTGGTTTTCCAGCAATTCCGTCTTCTAAATCCTTAACACCTCTAACTCCTGAACCAGAAACAGCTTGATAAGTAGAGAATACAATTCTTTTTAAACCGTATTTTTCATATAAAGGTTTTAGTGGAACCATAGCTTGTATAGTAGAGCAGTTAGGATTAGCTATTATACCTTTTTTTATTTCTTTTATAGCTTCTGGGTTAACTTCTGGTACTATAAGTGGAACGTCTGGATCCATTCTCCATTGAGCTGAGTTATCTACAACTATTATGCCTTTTGATGCAACTATTGGAGCAAATTTTTCACTAGTAGCTCCACCAGCAGAGAATAATGCTATTTGAATATTTTTTCCATCAAAAGCAGTTTCAGTTAATTCTTCAACTGTGTAATCTTTTCCTGCAAAAGTTATTGTTGAACCAGCAGATTTTTTAGAAGAGAAAAAATATATATTTTCTATTGGAAATTGTCTTTCTTCAAGAACTTTTAAGAAAGTTCTCCCTACCATACCAGTAGCACCAACTACTGCTACATTAACTTTTTTCATTTTATATCACCTCATATAATTTATTGTATTTTGTATCTAATCATGATTACTTCCCAAATAGAGATATAAAAGTAAGGGGAGGGTATATATATAAATGGATACTGCAAAAGTAGATTTTGATATTAAAAAACGCACAAAGGAATACTTTGTACGTTGCTAACACAAATCAAAGTAAACCTGTAGCCCCCCACTTAGATAAGTGACAGTCTCATGTATCTTATACATGACCCCAGCATATACCTTCGCCAAGATATAAACTTCGGCAAATCATCCTTTCAGTAATTATCTACACTTGCCAGCTACTATTACTTACTGATAATCATTGCGCCTCTACTTAGGTTAGTTAATTGTTTTTGATTTTTAATAAGTTGTTATGAATTAATGTTATTACAAAATTATGGAAAAATCAACCGAATTGTTATAAAAAGTTAAAAAATTTAAAAAATAATGAAAAGTGTGGCGGAAAACATTTTTTTGGGTTAAAATAATAAAGTAAAAAGTATATTTAGGTTTAAAAAAATTACCATTACTGTAAAATAATAGAAATTAACAATAAGTATATGATTTATTTAAAGAAATATGTATAATGTTATGCGTAAGGATTTTTATCAAGCAGAAAAAGTAGGCATTTATTAATATAAATGCTTAAAAAATTTCTTCTAAAAGCTTTAGCATAAAAATATGCCTTAGGAAAATGTTTGGAATAATGATTTTCTGATATATGATTAATTTATTAAAAATGACAAACAATAATTATCATATACAACTATTATTATCAGATATTATTAAAAGTTTAACATACAAAAATAATTAATTTTTTATTAGGAGGAAAATTTAATGGAATCATTAAAAGAGCTTTATAAAATAGGTCCTGGACCATCAAGTTCACACACTATGGGACCACAAAGAGCAGCAAGAATATTCAACGAAAAAAACCCTAATGCAGCAAGCTTCAGAGCGCACTTATACGGAAGTTTAGCAGCTACAGGAAAAGGTCACTTAACTGACTATATAATAATAAAAACTTTAGAGCCTAAACATGTAGAAATAGTATGGCAACCAGAAGTAGTAAAAGAATTCCATACTAACGGAATGAAATTAGAAGCTTTAGATAAAGACGGAAATGTAGAAGATGAATGGACTGTATTCTCAATCGGTGGAGGTTCTTTAGCTGAAGAAGGTAAAAGAGGACATTCTTCTGCAAGTGTTTACCCACACGACAACATAGAAGACATTATAGAATGGTGTAGAGAAAACCACAAAAACTTCGTTGACTACGTAAAAGAATTCGACGATGAAGATATAATGGATTACTTAAGACAAATAAGAATAACTATGAGACAATCATTAAACGATGGTTTAAAAGCTACAGATGTTATTCCAGGAAAATTAAAATTAGCTAGAAGAGCTAGAACTTTCTTCAGACAATATAAAGTTAACAAACAACTTTCTTCAATGATATATGCATACGCTTTAGCTGTATCTGAGCAAAATGCATCAGGATTTGAAATAGTTACTGCTCCAACTTGTGGATCTGCAGGTGTATTACCAGCTGTATTATTCACAATGCAAGATTTCTATGGATTCGATGATGAAGCTGTAGAAGAAGGTCTTGCTGTAGCAGGTTTAATAGGTATAGCTGTTAAGAAAAATGCATCAGTTTCAGGTGCAGAAGTAGGATGTCAAGGTGAAGTTGGTGTTGCATGTGCAATGGCAGCAGCAGCGGCAGCATTCATGAAAGGTGCAGCTCTTAGAAAAATAGAATACGCTGCAGAAATAGGTTTAGAGCATCACTTAGGTATGACTTGTGACCCAGCTTACGGATATGTTCAAATACCATGTATAGAAAGAAATGCAATGGGAGCACAAAGAGCGTTAGATGCTGCTAACTATGCATTATTATCTGATGGTGTTCACCACGTTAAATTCGACCAAATAGTTAAAATAATGGACGAAACTGGTAGAGACATGATGGATAAATACAAAGAAACAGCTCAAGGTGGAATCGCTTTATTATACGAAGAAAGCGGAGAATTCGACGATAACGAAGCATAATAAAAAATTAATAATAAATATATAAAGAAACTACATCTAGATATTTTATCTAGGTGTAGTTTTTTTATTTGAGCAACGGACGAAGTCGTTGGCGATATGAACACAGTGAATTTTAAGCAACGGAATCTTCGATTCGTTGGCGCATGAGCGAAGCAAATCTTATACATAAATCCTTCTAAGAAAATATTACCTTCCTTAAAAATAAAATTCTACTTGGTATAATATATTAAATTAATATATACTAAAGTAGCACAAAACTATAAAAGGCAAATTTTATAATTTATTATAAAGTACTTAAAAAAGGTGGGCTATGATAAAAAATAAATATATAAAAAAGATATTAGTGATGGCGTGTATATTTTCTTGTATTAATATTAGTACGAGTTACGCGAATATAAGTGAAAATTATAATTTTAAAAATATTATGAGTGAAGATGGTTTATCTCAATCTACTGTAGAAACTATATATCAAGATAGTAAAGGATATATATGGATAGGTACTAATGATGGTCTTGATAGATATAATGGCTATGAGTTTAAACAATATAAATATAATAAAAATGATAAAAACTCAATAGCTAATAATTATATTGTTGATATTATGGAAGATAAAGACGGGTATATATGGATATCAACTATAAATGGACTTAGTAGAATAGATACAGATAATGATGAGATAAAGAATTATTCATCTGATAAAAATAATGGAAATTTATCTGATGAAAATTTATGGCAGATAATTTATACTTCAGAAGATAAATTTTTAGTTTCAAGTGTAAATGGACTTAATTTATATAACCAAGAGAAAGATAGTTTTGATAGAGTTTTATCTGATGAAGATGAACTTCCAAGTCAGTTTATATATTCTCTAAAAGAAGATTCTAATGGCCATATATGGGTCGGTACTGACAAAGGTTTAGTTGAATTAGATAAAAATTTAAAATTAGTAAATTCTTATCAAGATTCGATTGGAGAAAGTGAAATATATAACTTGTATGAAGACTTAAATAAGAATCTATGGGTTTGTACTGTAGATAAAGGTTTATTTAGAATAAATTTAAATGATAAAAGTATAAAGAATTATAAAAGTAGTGAAAGTAAGTTTTCTCTACCAAGTAACACTGTAAGAGATGTAATAAATAATTCAAAGAATGAGCTTTGGATTGGAACAGATAAAGGCCTTTGTTTATTTAATTATGAAACAGAGGAATTCGTAAGATATAGTAAAAAGGCGTACGAAAGCAATACTTTAGTAGATAACTCAATATTTTGTTTATTCAAAGATAGAAGTGGTCTTATATGGGTGGGGACATATAGGGGAATATCTGCATTTAATCCTAATACTAAATTCCAACATTACAAGTCTGACAAAGAAGACAGTAATAGCATAAGTGGAGATGTAATTCAAGGGATATACAAAGATGATGATAATTTAGTATGGATGGGAACGAGTGAAGATGGTATAAATATCATGAATGGGAAAGCAGTTGAGTATTTAAATACAGGAAATAGTAAATTATGTAGTAATGCAATACAAGATATAACAGGATATAAAGAAAAAATATTTATAGGAACAAATGACGGTTTATCCGTTTTAGATAAAAGTAGTGAAAATTATACTATAACAAATTATACAGAAAAAGATGGATTGCCATCAAATAAAATAAGATCTTTGTTTGTAGATTCTAAAGGACAGTTGTGGATAGGAACTAATAAGGGCTTGGCATTGTATTCAGATAACGAGCTTAGAGATATTACATATATTTTTGATGAAATGGGAGTATCAGATAAATTTATTAGAGCTGTTTATGAAGATTCAAAGGGAAATTATTATATCGGTTGCTTTCTAGAGGGAGGGTTAATAAAAATTAATCCAAAGGCTAAATCATATAAAATATATAAACATATTGAAAATGACGAAAATAGTATAAGTAATGACTGTATAAGATTTATAACTGAAGACCTAAAGGGAAACATATTAGTTGGAACAAGCTATGGACTAAATATTCTTAATTCTAATACAGATACATTTAGAAGTTATACTGAAAAAGATGGTCTTATAAATAATACTGTATATGGAATATTAGTTGATGATAAAAACAACATATGGATGAGTACAAATGGTGGAGTATCAAGACTTTGTGCTGAAGAAGGTATATTTGAGAACTTTACTATAACAGATGGACTTCAATCTAATGAGTTTAATGGAAGATCTTGTTTTAAAGCTAGTACTGACAATATGTACTTTGGTGGTATAAATGGATTTAATGTTTTTAATCCTAATAAAATACATATATCTAAATTTAAACCTAATATTATAGTTGATAATTTTGAAGTAAATGGATTAAATAAAAAAGATATATCAAATACTAAATTTAAATATAATGAAAATAATATAAAAATAAGCTATTTTACAGATGATTATGTAAATACAAAGACAACTCAATATTATTATAAATTAGATGGAGATGAAAAAGAGTGGAGTACAACCAAAAATAATTCAATTATATTTGCCAATTTAAGTCCTGGAGATTATACATTGAGAATAAAAGCTAAGAGCCAACATGGAGTAATAGGAGAAGAAACTGTAATTAAGTTTACTATTAAATATCCGTTTTGGAAAAGTAAATACGCAATATGCTTATATTTACTATCAATAATAATTTTGATACTTATAAATAAATATAAAGTAAGAAAGTTAGATAGATTGATAAATGAAAAAACTAATGATTTAAAATTAAAAATGGACGAAAATGAATTATTATTCAAAAAGGTACTAACACTAGAACAAAATAAAAATAATTACTTTATCAACTTATCTCATGAGCTTAGAACACCGTTAAATGTATTAAATGGTATTAATCAATTAATAAAAGATTTTTGCAATAAAGATGTATTTATAACTCCTAAAAAGCTATCTTATTATATGGATATAATGGAGAGAAATACTTCTAGATTATTAAATTTAATTAACAATATAATCGACAATACAAAAATTGAAAATAATAGCTACATACTGACTAAAGAAAAAACAAATATAGTTTATCTAGTAGAAGAAAACGTTATGGATATGAAAGACTATATAGAAGAAAAGGGTCTTGAATTAATTTTTGATACAGATATAGAAGAAAAGATTATTTCATGTGATAAAACAGAAATAGAAAGATGTATCATAAACTTAGTTGGAAATGCTGCTAAATTTACTCCAAAAGGTGGATTAATCCAAGTTATAGTAAGTGATTTAGGTGATAAAGTTAAAATATCGGTAAAAGATAATGGTATAGGTATTAGTGAAGAAAATAAAAAATTAATATTTAATAGATTTAACCAAGTTGTAGAAAATAACTCTGAAGTTAAGGGAGGGAGTGGTTTAGGACTTACAATATCTAAACAACTTATATCACTTCATGGAGGAGATATATATGTAGAAAGTGAAGTTGGAGTAGGGAGCGAATTTATAATAATACTTCCTGTAGAAAATGACTAAATACAATAAATTACAACTTATAAAATTTAATATTTATCACATTATAAAAATTAATCTAAAGAGATGTTAAATAAAAGTAACATCTCTTTTTTATATCTTCGTTGGCGTTATGAACGCAGTGAATTTTAAGCAACGGACGAAGTCGTTGGCGTTATGAACGTAGTGAATTTTTATATATTATGAAAAAGAGATTATGAGCATAAATAATTGGACAATTTATTAAAATTGTATATAATAAAATTATCTAAAAATTAAAACTATTAAATTATACATAATTGTAATTATAAAAATATATAAATTTAGGGAGAGATTTAGTAGTTAAAATATAAAGTTAAATTAGGGGGAAATTAAATGAAAGACATATCATATATAGATAAAATAGTAAAACAACATAGAACAAATCTACACAAATTAGCAGAACTTTCTCATGAAGAATTCAATACAGCTAAATATATAAGAGATTATTTAGACAAACTAGGTATACGATATGAAACTCCTTTAGAAACAGCAACAGTAGGAATAATTAAGGGGAATAATCCTAAAAAAACTATAGCTTTTAGAGCAGATATTGATGCACTTCCAACAGAAAACGGCGCTCAACATCTATGTGGTCATGATGGACATATGAGTATTCTTTTAGGATTTTTGGAATATATAATGGACAACAAAGAAAACTTAAATGATAATATAGTTTTTGTATTCCAACCAGCAGAAGAAGACACAGGTGGAGCAGAGCCACTAATGAAAGTGGGCATATTTAAAAAGTACAATGTAGATGAGGTATATGGTCTTCATATTCATCCAGATTTTCCAGAAGGGTATATAGGATGCAAAGCTGGGTACTTAATGGCACAAAATGGTGAGATAGATGTTGAAATAATCGGAAAAAGTGGTCATGGAGCTATTCCGCAAAATACAATAGACGGAATAGTTATAGGGGCTAATTTTGTTACTTCTGTCCAAAGTATTGTTTCGAGAAATCTAAATCCTATGGAAGGTGCTGTTCTTACATTTGGAAAAATGGCAGCAGGTTCTATAAGAAATATAATTGCAGAGAATGTCAAGTTAGAAGGAACAATGAGATGTTTTAATCCAGAAATTTATGACACAATGAAGAAAAGACTTTTTGAATTTGCAAAAGGATTTGAAATAGCATATAACTGTAAAGTAAATGTAAAAATAGAAGATGGATATATTGCAGTAAATAATGATGAAAATCTATTTAATGAATTTGTGGAGGCAGTTGGAAAAGAAAAAATAACAAAAACTGAACCTCTTATGATTTCAGAAGACTTCTCTTATTATCAAAGAGAAGTGCCAGGGCTTTTCTTTATGCAAGGAGCCAGAAATGAAGAGAAGGGATTTGTTAATGGTCTACATAGTTTAAGATTCGACTTTAACGAAGATATTATGTTAGATGCTATAAAAACTTATGTGAAACTACTTAAATTTAAAGGTTCAATAGAATAAATTATTATAGGTTAAACTTATTTTCTATAAAATTAAATATAGATTTATAATAAAAATCAGTTTACACCGTTTAGATGTAAACTGATTTTTTAAATTCTAAGGAAATTATATATTATCTGGTTTGTGGATAATATATAATTTCCAACCTATTCACTAAAGCAACGGAATCTTCGATTCGTTGGCGCTATGAGCGAAGCGAATTTTAAGCAACGGACGAAGTCGTTGGCGCTATGAGCGAAGCGAATTTTTTTATCTAATGTCAAATAATAATCCTGCTTTATAATCGTCGTCGCTTATATCTGTTATTGAATCGATATTTCTTAGAATCATGTCCTTATGATCATCACTCATTGGAATACCTTCTTCCTCTAATGATTGAATAAATTCTAAGTTTTTGATTAATCTTTCTACTGATTCGTTAAGTTTATCAAAATCCATGGCAGTATACCTCCTGTATTTGTTTGAAATTTAATTCCTCACTCCACCCAAATTCAGGATACAACGATGTTTTTGATTTATAATTGAATTTCATCATTGATTCCTCCGTATATATTATTTTCGAAGTCCCTCAACCAAGTTTGAAAAGCAATTTTGTTTCTATTATTATTATAGAGTTTAAATCGTAGAAATAAAAGGGAAAAAACAAAAAAACATTGGAATCACTAATAGAATCGTAAAATGCTCTTTAATAAAATTGATTAAAAAACTTTTAACATTTATAATTATATGTAACAGGGGAAATTTTTATGATTATAAGGAGGGAAAAATGAGAAAAAAATCATTAATACTATTAGGGATACTTATTATATCAATGATAAGTTTTGGTTGTTCAAACTCCAACCAATCAAGTGACAATGAAGTTATATCAAATCAAAATAATTCATCGCAACAGTCTTTACAAAATAATCAAGAAAATTCAGCGGGGAATAATTCACAAGATAATAACAACTCACAAAGTAATCCACAACAAAGTCAAATAACTGATAATGATAATTCACAAAATAAAACTGGACAATATGTAATTTGTATAGACCCAGGTCATCAAGCAAAGGGAGATATGAGCCAAGAGCCAGTAGGACCAGGTTCATCTGAAACTAAGTTTAAGGTGTCATGGGGTACACAAGGTGTATCTACAAATATTCCAGAATATGAATTGACATTAAGTGCATCAAAAATTTTAAAAAGCTATTTAGAACAAATGGGATTTAAGGTAATAATGACTAGGGAAACTAACGACGTAAATATTACAAATTCAGAAAGAGCAACTTTTGCAAATGAAAATAATGCAGATTTAGTAATTAGAATTCATGCTGATGGTTCAGAAGACCAATCTGTAAGTGGGGCATCACTTCATATTCCAGCACAAAACGGTCAATATACGAGCAAGATTTATCCAAAGAGCAACGAATGTGCAGAGATTATGATGGCTAGCATGAGACAAGCTGGATTTAAAGTGAATAATATATACCAAAGAAGTGATTTAACAGGATTTAACTGGTCGGAAGTACCGGCTGTGCTAGTTGAAATGGGATATATGTCTAATCCAGAAGAAGATCAAAAAATGTCACAGACATCTTATCAAGAAAAGATGATGAAGAGTATAGCTGAGGCAACACAAAAATATTTCAATCAAAATTAATCGAAAAAATACCATAACAGACCTTTTTTATATAAAAAAACATATAGTTTTTTACGAAGAATGAAAATTTTCAGTTTTTTCATAAATTTCTCTAAAATGCCTTGACATCATATGACAAAAGTATTAGTATTATGTAATACTTGAACAAGGAAAATATTACCTCATAATGTTTTTAGCTTGGGGGAGCTTAAGACAAAGGTAGATATTCTTTATCAGGGGAATCAAAATCGGGGATATTTTGATTATATATATTTAAAAAGGGGGAATAAACAATGAAAACATTAGAAAAAATAAGCGACTTTGTAGGAAAGTATATGGCAATTATAGTATTAGTTATAGCTGCAATGGCGCTATTTGTACCTACTTCATTATCATGGGTTAAGACATCTTGGGTAAATTACTTATTAATGGTGGTTATGTTTGGTATGGGGCTTACGATAAAACCAGATGACTTTGTAATAGTATTTAAACAACCTAAAAATGTTATCATAGGATGCTTATCACAATTTACAATAATGCCGTTATTAGCATTTGTATTGGGGAAATTATTTAAAATAGACGACGCATTATTAGTAGGTTTAGTATTAGTTGGTACATGCCCAGGGGGAACATCTTCTAATGTAATGAGTTTCTTAGCACAAGGAGACGTAGCATTATCTGTTGGAATGACTAGCGTTTCAACAATACTAGCACCAATATTAACACCAGCAATAACATATTTATTATTAAGAACAACTGTAGATATAGATGCATTTAGTATGTTTTTCTCAATAATACAAGTTGTTATAGTACCAATAGGTCTTGGATTTATAGTTAACAAATTATTCTACAAATTTACTTCAAATGTAAAAAAGGTACTTCCATTAATATCAGTTACAGCTATAGTAATGATAGTTGCAGCAGTTGTATCAGCAAACTCAGCAAAAATACTTACAACAGGATTAGTAGTATTTGCAGTAGTTATACTACACAACTGTGGAGGATATGCACTTGGTTACACAATAGCTAAGATGTTAGGATTAAATTTAAGTCAAAGAAAAACTATAGCTATAGAAGTTGGAATGCAAAACTCAGGTCTTGCATCAAGTTTAGCGACGACAGCTTTTCCAAATTTAGCAATGGCAACAGTACCAGGGGCAATCTTCAGTGTATGGCATAATATATCGGGGGCAATAATAGCGAGTATATTTTCTAAGATGAAAGATGATGAAACACAATCAAGTAATCGAGAAAGTGTAAGCTAAGATTCGGAATTATAATAGGAAAATTTAAGTGAGATATTTTTTATATAAGATGGCTTTTATCGATTTAGAAGTCATCTTATTTTTATGAATTTATGTATAAAAGGCTTTAATATGGCAATACTCCTAAATATAGAAGGAGTGTTAAATATGGAAAATAAAAAAACTAATACGCAATTAAGCGCTGAATTAATATATAAATGTGAGAAAACTAAAAAAAATAGCAGCAAGAAAGATAAACCATTGACAGACAATGATATAATGAAATATGAGATAGCATCAGAATTAGGATTAATCGACAAAGTAAGCGAAAGAGGCTGGGCAGGCCTTACTGCAAAAGAAGCAGGTAAAATTGGCGGAATGCTTACAGCCCGCAAGAAAAAACTAAAAAAACAAGAAGAAGAAAACAAGGGGAACGATAGCGAGGATGGATCAGTATAGAGATTTTGCATTCGTCTATGATGAACTTATGGACGATGTTGATTATGATGGTTGGGTAAACTATATAGAACAAATAATTAAAAACGAAAATGCAGAAGTAAAAAACATCTTGGAGTTAGCTTGTGGAACTGGTAATATAACAATACCACTAGCTAAGAAAAACTACGATATAGCAGGTATAGATATTTCTGACGAAATGCTTAACGTAGCAAGAAGTAAAGGTGAAAAACAAGGTATAGATTTAGTTTTACTAGAACAAGATATAGCAGAACTTGATTTCGATGTTACAAATTTAGATTGTGTTTTATGCGCTTGCGATGGATTTAATTATATAACTTACGACGAAGATTTAATGAATGTATTTTCTAAAACATATGAACTACTAAAACAAGAAGGTATATTTATTTTTGACATCAGCTCATTCTACAAATTATCTACAGTATTAGGAGATAATATGTACGGAGAAAACAGAGATGGTGTATCATATATGTGGCAAAACTACTTCGATGATGAACAAAACTTAGTTGAGATGGAATTAACATTTTTTGTTGCAGACGAAGATGGAAAATATGACAAACACGAAGAAAGACATTTACAAAGAGCTTACACAGAAGAGGAAATCCTAGATATGCTTGAAGAAGCAGGTTTTTCTGATGTTAAGGTTTATGGAGATTTTACTTTTGAACAACCTGAAGAAGATTGTGAAAGAGTATTTTTCGTATGCAGAAAATAATATTATGCTTATAATAACTAAGTATGGGCAAATTTTAGATAATTAATGGAGGAATACAATGAAAGATTACGTAATAAAAGCTACAAGTGGAAATGGTGAAATAAGAGCTTATGTTGGTAACACTAGAGAAATGGTTGAACAAGCTAGAATAAACCACAATACAACAAAAGTAGCAACAGCAGCATTAGGAAGAACATTAACTGCAACTAGCATGATGGGTCTTATGATGAAAAATGAAAAAGACGAATTAACTGTAATAATCAAAGGTGGCGGACCAATAGGAACTATACTTGCAACTTCTGATGCAAAAGGTATGGTTCGTGGATATGTTCAAAACCCAGATGTACAAGTTGAAAACTATCCAAATGGTAAATTAAACGTAGCAGGTGCTGTAGGAACAGATGGATACGTTCAAGTAATAAAAGACTTAGGATTAAAAGAACCTTATATAGGATCTTATCCATTAGTAAGTGGAGAAATAGCAGAAGACTTCACACATTACTTTGCATTATCAGAACAAACTCCTTCAGTAGTTTCACTAGGTGTTTTAACTAGAAATATGGAAGTTGAAAGAAAAATAACTAAAGAAGATGGTTCAGAAGAAATAGTAGCATGTAGAGAATTCGACGTTGAACAAGCTGGTGGATTTATAGTACAATTAATGCCATTTGCTAGCGAAGAAACTATTGCTCAATTAGAAAACAACATAAAAGATATACCATCTATAACAACTTTATTAAAAGCTGGAAATAAACCAGAAGACATAGTAGAAATGGTACTTAAAGATTTAGAACCAAAAATACTAGATGTATGTGAAGTTGGATTTGAATGTAACTGTTCAAAAGAAAGAACAGGAAAAGTTCTTCAATCAATAGGAGAAAAAGAACTTCAAGCTATAATAGATGAAGATAAAAAAGCAGAAGTAACTTGTCATTTCTGTAACAACAAATATAACTTTACAGAAGAAGAATTAGTTAACCTTTTAAACGATATAAAATAATAAATTTAAAAGATATGTAGAATAAATATTCACATAAACATAACTGTATAAAAATGAAAAGGAGTATATAAAATAGATAAAATTTTCTACTTTATATACTCCTTTTTCGTATAACAATGGTTAAGTTGATATTTATTAGAGTATAAAAAATAAATGCCAACTTAACCATTGTTATAAATCAAGATTAAATATGGAAATTTAATTCATATACTTTTGTTGGTCGCCCCTTAATATTGCTAGTTTGGGTACAAGTGATTTTTGCATAACCACCTTTTTCTAAATTTTTAAGTATACGGTTTGCATTTCTTACTGTACTTTTTAGATGGGACGATAAATCTTGAGTTGTTACCATATTTGAATTGGTAAGTTTTAAAATGCTTATGATTCTTTTTATTGTAACAGCTGACAGATTACTGTTCTTAGCTATTTTCCCAATATCATAAATTGCATGATTTTCAATAACCATACACGCTTTTGAATTTAGTGGTCCAATAAGGTTGCCCTTTTCAGTAAATATAAAGCTTTTTCCTGATAATAATGCCTCCCTGCGTGCAGTATGTGAATTTTTAATTGCCATGTCTAAGTTAAGTCCTATCCCATAACCAATTGATACTTCAAAATCTAGATGTTCATTTAAATAGACACTTAAATTACAATTTTGCTCATTATTTGTAATTTGATGTAAATTATCTACAGTAATAAGAGCGCAACAATCAGCACTATTTTTGTATGTTGTACTATTTATCATATTAGAGCGTAAAAAATTCTTTGTATGTTCCATGATTAACTCTATATTTTCATCTGTATTTAAACTATTATCAGAAGCTGAGATACTAATCATTACAGGTAGGTTTTCACGCATATGGTCTAAAGACATAAGTGACATAAATCTTTTGACTAAATTTTCAAGAAAAACTGGTGTTTCTATTGCATATTCATAAGGGATATTATGCTCTTGCAAAATCGGTACAATATTACCATATTGGCATAAAACTATATCTATTGCATTCATATTCCATAGTCTTAGAATTTCATTTACAATTTGAGTTTCTAATTTTTTTATACTATCTTTACTTAAGTTTTTACTCCAAATATCAATAGGATACTGTTGATAATCTGAATCCATTAAACTTAAATAATCATTAGCTGTAATTCCAACTTCTAGCGGAATCATAAAATCCAAGATAACTCTATTCATATTTAAGTCCCGATTTCGTAGAAGTAAATTTAAAATTGAGCGATATACTCCCGTAGAATCTATTTCAAAAGAAATGATGGGACGTTTTATTTCATGATCTACCATCTCAAGAACAGCTTTTGCAGCAGAACTGCTAACTATAAAGCCATCAGTACAAGCGGCGTACTGGTCATAGACTTTATGTATTTTTTCAATACTATCAAAAGCTACAACTTTGATATTGCAATCTAAGTCTAACTTTGAAAACATATTTTCTAAATGAGAATGGAGAAAATGACTCGTAATAACTACAATATTTGTGTTCATTTTTTATTCACCTCTAGCAATTATATTATCAAAAAGCATTTTATAAATCAATGTAAATATTCCAAAAGGGAAATGTTTGTTAAAAAAATACATAAATGTATAATAACAAAGCAGAATTATTTGACAAATGGAACAAATATTGATATATTATTATTAAGAAAGTATTCTATATATATTCTATAAATATAGAAAATACTTCAAAAAATATTCCGTAAAAGGAGAACAAAGGTTATGAATTATTATAACAGAGCAAAAGAATTAGCAGAAGAAACGGTTGCACATCGTCGTTATATCCATACAAATGCTGAAGCGGGATTAGATCTTCCTAAAACTAAAGCATATGTTATGGAACAATTAAGAGCGTGTGGTATAGATGCTCAAGATTGTGGATATGGTGTAACAGCTACTCTTGGAAAAGGCGGCAAAGTATTATTATTACGTGCTGATATGGACGCACTTCCAATGGCAGAAGAAAGTGGAGAAGAGTTTGCATGCCCAACAGGCAAAACTGCACACACTTGCGGACATGACTTCCATGCAGCTATGTTACTTACAGCAGCTAAGATGTTAAAAGAAAATGAAGATGCTCTAGAAGGAACAGTAAAATTAATGTTCCAACCGGCAGAAGAAACATTTGAAGGTAGCAAAAACATGATCGAAAATGGTATATTACAAAACCCACCAGTAGATGCAGCGCTTGCATACCATGTATCAACAGGGCAAATGCCAGTTGGTCTATATATGTACAATAACAAAGATACAATGATGTATTCTGTAGATGGTTTTAAAATCACGCTAACAGGAAAGGGTTCGCATGGGGCTTATCCTCATGCAGGTATAGATCCAATAAATATTGGTGTACATGTACATCTTGCATTACAAGAATTAATAGCAAGAGAAAGTGACCCAACACATTCTTGTGTATTAACAGTAGGTAAATTCCATGCAGGAACAGTAGGTAACATAATACCAGAAACTGCAGTACTTGAAGGAACTATACGTACTAACAAACCAGAAGCAAGAGAATTACTTGTTCGTAGAATGAAAGAAGTTGCAGAAAGTGTTGCAGCTGTTTATGGAGGAAGTGCAAAAGTAGAAATGCTTTCAGAAGTACCACCACTAATCTGTAATCCAGCTCTTACTGATGAATTCGTAGGATACATGGAAGAGATAGGTATACCAGGACTTACAGGATACCCAGGAATATCAGCTAGTGCATCTGAAGACTTCGCTGTTATAGCAGAGAAAGTACCAAGTACATTCATGTATTTATCAGCAGGATTCTTAGATGAAAGAGGTATAGCTCCAGCACATAATCCAAAAGTAAGATTCAATGAAGATGTATGTCCAATAGGATCTTCTTGTTTAGCTCATTGTGCAACACAATGGTTAAAAAACAATAAATAATAAATATGATAAAAATTTATTACATATCGTGAAAACGATAAATTTAGAACGTGAAAACGGTAAATTAAAAAAGAAAATAAAAATTATTTTTAAATAAAAAAAACGGAAAAGAATTAAAGGAGATTTAGATTATGTCTAACGAACGAACGCAACAGACAGTAGCAATACCGCTACCAAAAGCTAAGAAAAATCTTGTACAAATCGGATGTATATGTATGATGCTTTCTGTAGCTATGTACGGTCTTGTATTTTCAACATTAACTTCACCAATATTAGAAAGTGTAAACGCAATGGGATACGTAGGTTTATTCTCTATTTTTGCGGCATTAGGAGTATCTATAATGACACCAATCGGAGGAAAACTTGGTGACTTAATAGGACGTAGAAATATAGTAGTTATACCAGGTATCATATGTATAATATGTGGGGTTGCATTTGCATTTGTGCGCTCATTAGTACCACTTATGGCTTTACGTTTATTAATAAGTCTTGCACAAGGGGCTTTCACAGCTGCACCTTATATAATAATGGGATTAATAAACGAAAGAAAAGATGTACCAAAAGCAATGGGTATGTTAGCAGCTGCTATAGCAGTTGGTGGTTTTGGAGGAAGTATAATAGCAGGTATACTTACTGATATGAATATGCTTACAGTAGCAATACTTATGCCAGCTTTACCTCTAATCCTTGGTATAGTATTAATCGGATTAAACATGCCAAACCAAAAACGTGAAGGAAAAGTTACAATAGACATTCCAGGAATAATAGCATTAGTTGTTACACTTTGTGCGATATTATTATCTTTAAACTTCGGATCATCAATAGGATGGACTAATCCAGCTATAATAGGTGGATTCATATTAGGAATAGTTGCACTTGTAGCGCTTATAAAAATAGAAGAAAAAGCAGAGGAACCAATAATACCTCTTGCATTATTCAAAAACAAAAACTATACAATGCTTTTAGTAGTAGGATTTGCTAGTTACTTCTATCAAAATGCAATGAACGTTTATGCACCAATAGGAGCAATGCAAGTAATGGGTAAATCAGCAAGTATAGCTGGTTCTTTACAAATGCCTCGTACTTTACTTACTATAATAGTACCAATAATAGCAGGAACATGGGTTGGAAAGAAAACTTCAAACATGTGGAAAGCTATGGTAGGAGCAACTGCTTTAGCAGGTATACCAATGTTAGCTATGGGATTCACTTCTCCAACTACACCAATAATGATATACTTCGTAGCTCTTACATTTACAGGAATTGCAGAAAGTTTCCGTTCAGTATCTATAACACCAGCAGCTCAATCTATGCTTGAGCCAAAAGATATAGGTGTTGGTACATCATTCGTAAACTTCTTCAACTCACTTTCAGGAACAGTTGCAGCAACAGTATTCGCAGTAGCTTACAACATGAATACAGCAGCTGACCCAACAAATGTAGAATTAATACAAAAAGGTGTTAATGCAGTATATTGGGTTGCTGGAATAGTAGGAATAGTAGGACTTATAGTAGTTGTATTATTTGTAAGACCACAAATGTCTGATAAAAAACAACAAGTAGAAAAAACTGAAGAAAAATGTGCTTAATATAAAGCCTTAAATAAATAATATAAAAAATAAGGGATGTTTTATATCTGTAGTATTACAGTATAGGACATTCCTTTTTTTTTATGTATAATAAATTAGAATATATTATTTTAAAAGGAAACAAAATATTTATTGGTGTGATAATAGCAAGTAAAAAATCATCATCAAAATTTAAAGAAAAGATAAAAATATAAGATAATGAAAAAGAGTTGAGCGGGAAAAA
This sequence comes from Clostridium sp. 1001270J_160509_D11, assembly GCF_015667935.1. Classification (GTDB taxonomy): domain Bacteria; phylum Bacillota; class Clostridia; order Peptostreptococcales; family Peptostreptococcaceae; genus Intestinibacter. Next base: position 20,537 of record NZ_JADPET010000006.1, read on the forward strand.
TAAAAACGTGGGAGTAAATTAAAAGCTTGCTTATAAACTCAGATAAATAAAAATATAAATTGCTTGAAAAATATAAGTTATAAGAGTGGTAAAGAGGGGACTTTGTAACTTAGAATAAAAAAGTTGGTTAAGGATACAATAAAAAACGAAGATTTACAAAATAACTAATTTATAAATAAAATCAATAGAGAAAATATTTAAATAAAATCATAAATAAATATACTAAACAACAAAAGAAAATAAAAATAATGATAGAGATATTAGTATCAAGCGAAGATGGAACTTTGTTTTCTAAGTGAAAATGCTGGGAAATCAAGGTTTTTATTAAAATATAAAATAAAAACTATAATCTGAGTTAAAAAAATAAAAAATTATGAAAACGTATTGAAAAATATTTGCATCTAAGGTAAAATAAAATTATCTTGTGGGACTCAAATGGATACATAGGACTTAAAAAGTCCCAGCGTAAAGAATGAGGTATAAAACTTATGAACAATTTATTAAAAATGCAACAAAAATTAATTCCACAAGTGCTTGACATAATGACAAGACGATACTCAATACTTAGAGAGATATATTTAAACGAAACTATCGGAAGAAGAAGTTTGGCAAATATGTTAGGGTTGAGTGAAAGAATTGTTCGTTCAGAAACAGAAGTTCTAAGAGAACAAGGTCTTATCAATGTTGAAACATCAGGTATGAACATAACAGAAGAAGGAATAAAGCTTTTAGAAGGCTTAAAAGAAACTATGAATGAAGTTATGGGATTATCTACACTAGAAGATAGATTAACTCAATTATTAGGAATAAAAAAGGTAATACTTGTGCCTGGCGATTATGAAAAAAATAAAAGTGTTTTAATCGATGTAGGAAGATCAGCCGCATCACATTTTACACATATATTACACGACCACGACATTGTTTCAATTACAGGTGGAACTACGATGGCAGAGTTTTCAAAAGGACTAAAACACGATAAGAAATTTGAAAACGTAACTATAGCACCTGCTAGAGGAAGTGTAGGCTTAAATGTAGAGATACAGTCAAATAATATAGCGGCAGATATAAGCAAGAAATTACACTCACAATATGCATTGCTTAATTTACCTGATAAGTTAGGAAAAGAGTCAATGATGATGTTAGCTCAAGAGCCAGAAATCAAAAAGACTTTAGATTTAGTTTCAAAATCAGACATAGTTGTGTTTGGTGTTGGTAGAGCTGACGAAATGATATTAAGGCGAAACTTATCAAAAGAGGTAGCACAAGAAATACTAGATAAAGGTGCTGTATGCGAGTCTTTCGGATATTACTTTAATAAATCAGGTGAGATTGTATACAGATTAAATACAATTGGTATTGATTTAGAAAGTGTTCAACAAGCGAGAGAGGTAATCGCAGTATTTGCAGGATCTAAAAAGATAGAAGCTTTTCTAGCGATTTCTAAAATTAACAAGAACTTAGTTTTAGTAACTGACGAGCATAGTGGAGAAAAACTTATTGAATTAATTAAAAGTCAATAAATTTAGTCAATAACTAATGATATCAGCATAGACTGATAAATAAATTAGTAAAATAGATATTAAAATATAATATAAAAATAGGTTTTATTTTTAGGAGGTTAAATCATAATGGTTAAAGTAGCAATCAATGGTTTTGGTAGAATAGGAAGATTAGCATTAAGAAAATTAATGGAACAAACTGACAAATTTGAAGTAGTAGCAATAAATGACTTAACAGATGCAAAAATGTTAGCTCACTTATTCAAATATGATACTGCTCAAGGTAGATTCAATGGTGAAATAGAAGTTAAAGAAGGTGCTTTCGTAGTTAACGGACAAGAAATAAAAGTTACTGCTGAAAGAAATCCAGAAAACTTACCATGGGCTGAATTAGGGGTAGACATAGTATTAGAGTGTACTGGATTCTTCACTTCTCAAGAAAAAGCTGAAGCTCACATAAAAGCAGGAGCTAAAAAAGTTGTTATATCTGCACCAGCAACTGGTGACGTTAAAACAATAGTTTACAACGTAAACAACGAAATATTAGATGGTACAGAAACAGTTATATCAGGGGCTTCTTGTACAACTAACTGTTTAGCACCAATGGCTAAAGCTTTAAATGACAAATTCGGTATAGAAAAAGGTTTAATGACTACTATACATGCTTACACTAACGACCAAAATACTTTAGATGGTCCTCATCCAAAAGGAGATTTAAGAAGAGCTAGAGCTGCTGCAGGAAACATAGTTCCTAATACTACAGGTGCTGCAAAAGCTATAGGTTTAGTTATACCAGAATTAAAAGGTAAATTAGACGGAGCTGCTCAAAGAGTTCCAGTTGTAACTGGTTCTTTAACTGAATTAGTTTGTACATTAAAAAATAATGTAACTATAGAAGAAGTTAATGCTGCAATGAAAGAAGCTGCTAACGAATCATTCGGATACACTGAAGAATACTTAGTATCTTCTGATATAGTAGGAATGAGCTTCGGTTCATTATTCGATGCAACTCAAACAAGAGTTATGGAAGTTGATGGAAAACAATTAGTTAAAGTTGTATCTTGGTATGACAATGAAATGTCTTATACATCTCAATTAATAAGAACTTTAGGATATTTTGCAAACTTAGCAAAATAATTTAGGATAAGGTCCGGGTTTGTAGTATCTTCTACAGCTCCGGACTTTTTTAGGATAAGGTCTAATAAATTAATTTAACATAAAAATAAAACTACTCAAGAGCGATTATCATTTAGATTAGGGAATGGTATATTGGGGAATAAAAAAAGCAAATCGGAATGAATAATAAATAAATACAAATTTTTACAAATATATGATATATTAAAAAAAGGAAAGTGTTTACTTTGAAAGGAGTTTAATTATGTCAATGTTAAACAAAAAAACAATAGAAGATATAAACGTTACTGGGAAAAGGGTATTAGTAAGATGTGACTTCAACGTACCTCTACAAAACGGAGTAATAACTGACGAAAACAGATTAGTAGGTGCATTACCAACTATAAAATACTTAATAGAAAAAGGTGCAAAAGTTATATTATGCTCTCACTTAGGGAAACCAAAAGGAGAACCAAAACCAGAATTATCATTAGCACCAGTTGCAAAAAGATTATCAGAAATGTTAGGACAAGAAGTAGTATTTGCTGCAGATGATAACGTTGTAGGGGAAAACGCAAAATCAGCAGTTGCAGATATGAAAGACGGAGATGTTGTCTTATTACAAAATACTAGATATAGAAAAGAAGAAACTAAAAACGAAGAAAACTACTCTAAAGAATTAGCTTCTTTAGCTGACGTATTCGTTAACGATGCATTCGGTACTGCACATAGAGCTCACTGTTCAACTGTTGGAGCTGGACAATTCTTACAAGAAAGAGCTTGCGGATACTTAATCCAAAAAGAATTAAAATTCTTAGGTGAAGCAGTATCTAATCCAGTTAGACCTTTCACTGCTATATTAGGTGGATCAAAAGTTTCTGACAAAATAGCTGTTATAAATCAATTATTAGAAAAAGTTGATAACTTAATAATAGGTGGAGGAATGGCTTATACATTCTTAAAAGCTCAAGGATATGAAATAGGAAACTCTTTATTAGAAGCTGATAAAGTTGACTATGCAAAAGAAATGCTAGCAAAAGCTGAAGAAAAAGGTGTTAAATTATACTTACCAGTAGATTCTAAAGCTGCTAACAAATTCGCTGCAGATGCAGAAGTATTAGTAACAGAAGATCAAAATATACCAGAGGGATATTTAGGTTTAGATATAGGACCAAAATCAGTAGAAAAATTCGTAGATGTTGTTAAAAATTCAAAAACAATCGTTTGGAACGGGCCAATGGGAGTATTTGAATTTGAAGCATTTGCAGGAGGAACTTTAGCAATAGCAAAAGCTATGGCTGATTTAGAAGATGCAACTACTGTAATAGGTGGTGGAGATAGTGCTGCTGCTGTTAACCAATTAGGATTCGGAGACAAAATGACTCACGTTTCTACAGGTGGTGGAGCTTCGCTTGAATTCTTAGAAGGAAAAGAATTACCAGGAATAGTTGCATTAGACGATAAATAAGAAGTATTTAAATATAAAAATTTAAATAAATAATGGGAAAATAATAATAATATAAAGTCTAAGGAATAACTTAAAATTAAACTATATCTGATTATAAAGACGATATCTAAGAAATGTTGATATATAGGGAGAATTGGCATATTTTGGATTAGATATATAAACAGTGTAAATTATAGCGATTTTGTACAATATAGTTTAAAATAAAAAGGTATTCTACATGTTCAAAAGGAGGAAATTTGAATGAGAAAACCAATAATTGCTGGAAACTGGAAAATGAACAAAAACATAAAAGAAGCTCTAGAGTTTGTTAAAGAAGTCGGAACTAGAGCTGATAGAGATGATGTTGAAGCAGTAATATGTGCACCATTTTTACAACTAAAAGACCTTAAAGAAGCTACTAAAGGTACTAAGATAAAAGTTGGAGCTCAAAACATGCACTACGAAACATCAGGAGCATTCACAGGAGAAGTTTCTGCTGAAATGTTACAAGAAATAGGAATGGACTATGTTATTATAGGTCATTCTGAAAGAAGAGAATATTTTGGAGAAACTAACGAAACAGTTAACAAAAAAGTATTAAAAGCATTACAAGTAGGTATAAATCCAATTTTATGCTGTGGTGAGACTTTAGAACAAAGGGAAGCTGGAGTTACTAAAGATTACGTAAAAACTCAAATATTAGCTGGATTAAAAGATGTAACTAAAGAAGATTTAGCAAAAGTTGTTATAGCGTATGAGCCGATCTGGGCTATAGGAACTGGAAAAACTGCAACTGCAGAACAAGCTAATGATGTTATATCATACATAAGAGAAGTTATCGCTTCAGTTTACGGGGATTTAGCTAACGAAGTTAGAATTCAATACGGAGGAAGTGTTAAGCCAGCTAATGTAGCAGAAATAATGGGGCAAAGCGACATAGATGGAGCTTTAGTTGGTGGAGCATCACTGAAAGCTGATGATTATGTTGCTCTTGTAAATTTTAAATAGGAGTGAAATTATATAAATGAAAAAGCCAGTAGCATTAATAATCATGGATGGTTTTGGAGAGAGTAATAATACAATAGGAAATGCTGTTAAAGAAGCAAAAACTCCTAACTTAGACAGAATCGAAAAAACTTATCCAACAACATTAATAAAAGCAAGCGGTCTTGATGTTGGTCTTCCTGATGGACAAATGGGTAACTCAGAAGTTGGCCATACAAATATAGGAGCAGGTAGAATTGTATATCAAGATTTAACTAGAATAACAAAATCTATACAAGACGGAGATTTCTTCACAAATGAAGTCTTAGTAAAAGCTATGGAAAATGGAAAAGAACATGCTGTTCATATAATGGGATTATTATCTGACGGTGGAGTTCATTCACATATAGATCACCTTAAAGCTTTAATCAAAATGGCTAAAGAACAAGGTGTAGAAAAAGTATACGTACATGCATTTACAGATGGTAGAGATACTGACCCACAAAGTGGTATAAACTACGTTAAAGAAATTGAAGCTTATATGGCTGAAATGGGTGTAGGACAGTTCGCTACTATAAACGGTAGATATTATGCAATGGATAGAGATAAGAGATGGGAAAGAGTAGAAAAAGCATACAGAGCTATGGTTTGTGGCGAAGGTGAAACTGCTACTTCTGCATCTGAAGCTGTTGAAGAATCTTATAAAAAAGGTGCAACAGACGAATTTATCATTCCAACTGTAATAGTTAAAGATGGTCAACCAGTAGGAAAAATATCTGAAGGTGATTCAGTAATATTCTTCAACTTTAGACCAGATAGAGCTAGAGAAATATCTAGATGCATAGTTGATAAAGAATTCAATGGATTTGAAAGAGTAGACGTAAATACATTCTTTGTTTGCTTAACAGAATATGATGTTACTTTACCAAATGTTCAAATAGCATTTGGACCACAATCATTAAGTAATACATTAGGGGAATATTTATCAAAATTAGGGAAAACTCAATTAAGAGCTGCTGAGACTGAAAAATATGCTCACGTTACTTTCTTCTTCAACGGTGGTGTTGAAGAACCAAACAAAGGAGAAGATAGAGAATTAATACCTTCACCAAAGGTTGCAACATATGACTTACAACCAGAAATGTCTGCACCAGAGCTAGAAGCAAAAGTTATGGAAAAAATAAACGAAGACAAATACGACTTCATAGTTGTTAACTTTGCTAATCCAGATATGGTTGGACATACAGGTGTAATGGAAGCAGCTGTTAAAGCTGTTGAAACAGTAGATAATTGCGTTGGCAAATTAGTAGATAGAATAGTAGAAATTGGTGGAAGCGTTATAATAACTGCTGACCACGGAAATGCTGAATTAATGTTAGATCCTACAACAGGAAAAGTTATAACATCACATTCAGTAAACCCAGTACCATTTATAATAGCTGGTAAAGATTACGTAGGAAAAGAGTTATTAGCTGATGGTAGACTATCAGATATAGCTCCAACAATATTAGATATGATGGGATTAGAACAGCCAGAAGAAATGACTGGTCACTCATTAATAAAATAGCAATCTAAATATAAATTTTTTATATTTAAAATTAGGGTGGCTGCTAGTACTCAGCCATCCTACTAAAAAAGCCAATTTATATAAATAATAATTATAAATTTAACAAAAGTATAAAAAGGAAAGCTAATCGAGACAATTAAAATTAAAGAAAATAATAATAATAAATATAATTAAAATACATAGATAATTTGCAAACTTATCCATCAATCTGTTTGAAAATAAATTTATGATTTTAAAACTAACTTGATTAGTGGAGATTTGGAAGGAGAAAATTATGTCAGTAATAGAATCAGTATACGCAAGAGAAGTATTAGACTCAAGAGGTAACCCAACTGTAGAAGTTGAGGTTGTATTAGAATCAGGTGCAGAAGGTAGAGCTATAGTTCCATCTGGAGCATCTACAGGAGCTTTCGAAGCTGTTGAATTAAGAGACGGTGACAAAGGTAGATACTTAGGAAAAGGTACTCAAAACGCTGTTAACAACGTTAACACTATAATAGCACCAGAATTAGAAGGATTAGAATCAACTGATCAACCAGGAATAGATGCATTATTATTAGAATTAGACGGAACACCAAATAAAGGTAAATTAGGGGCGAACGCTATATTAGGTGTTTCTATGGCTGTAGCTAGAGCATCTGCTGATGAGTTAGGATTACCATTATTCCAATACATAGGTGGAGTTAACGCTAAACAATTACCAGTTCCAATGATGAACATATTAAACGGTGGAGAACATGCTGATAACAACGTTGACGTTCAAGAATTCATGATATTACCAGTTGGAGCTCCTTGCTTCAAAGAAGGTTTAAGAATGGGTGCAGAAGTATTCCACGCACTTAAAAAAGTTCTTGGAGAAAAAGGATTAGCTTGTGGTGTAGGTGATGAAGGTGGATTCGCTCCAAACTTAGGATCAAACAGAGAAGCTTTAGAATTAATAGTTGAAGCTATAAAAGCTGCTGGATACGAACCAGGAAAAGACGTTATGTTAGGATTAGACGTTGCTGCATCAGAAATGTACAACGAAGAAACTAAAAAATACGTTTTAGCTGGAGAAGGAAAAGAATTAACTGCTGCTGAAATGGTAGACTTATACGAAGATTGGACTACTAACTTCCCAATAATAACTATAGAAGATGGTTTAGATGAAGAAGACTGGGATGGATGGAAAGTTCTTACTGAAAGATTAGGTAAAAAAGTTCAATTAGTTGGTGATGACTTATTCGTTACAAACACTGAAAGATTAGAAAGAGGTATAGAAGCTGGTGTTGCTAACTCTATATTAATAAAAGTTAACCAAATAGGTACTATAACTGAAACTTTAGATGCTATAGAAATGGCTAAAAGAGCTGGATACACTGCAGTAATATCTCACAGATCTGGTGAAACAGAAGACACTACTATAGCTGACTTAGCTGTAGCTGTAAACGCTGGTCAAATAAAAACTGGTGCTCCATCAAGAACTGATAGAGTTGCTAAATACAACCAATTATTAAGAATAGAAGAAACAGTTGGTGCTCAAGCTAGATACTGTGGATTAAAATCTTTCTACAACTTAAACAAATAATTTTCAATTAATTAGCAAACAAACAAATTTTATGAATAATAGTATAAATCCTTAAAAGCCTAGGTGGAAACTTCCACCTAGGCTTTTTTTAAAGTAACGGACGAAGTCACCCGATCATGAACGTAGTGAATTTTAAGCAACGGAATCTCCGATTCGTTGGCGTCATGAGCGAAGTGAATTTTTTTATAGTATTTAGAGATATTTTTTATAAAATAAATGAAAATGATATTCATTAACTTTTAAAGTGTGCTAAAATTAGAATTAAAGAAGAATAATTTTAGAATTAAATATTTGAAGGGGGTATATCATGAAAGATTACATAAAGTTATCAGAACAGTATTTTGATGGTCAAGCAAAAGTGTATGATGAAAATAATAGTATGTATTATTCTGGTCCTGCAAAGGTTAGTTGTAATGATACTGTCAAGTATTTAAAAGATATAAATTATAATAAATTGTTAGATGTTGGGTGTGGAACAGGATATCTTCTCAACCTATTATCTGATAAAAAAGAGGCAGAATATCATGGACTAGATTTATCAGAAGGAATGTTAAAACAAGCAAGAGCAAAAAATATCCGAGGTACAACACTTGTAAAAGGAAGATCTGATGAGTTGCCATATGAAGATAATTATTTTGATGTTGTGACATGCATCCAAAGTTTTCATCACTATCCTGATTCAGATAAAGCTATGCAAGAGGTATACCGCGTATTAAAACCTGGTGGAATATATATACTTTCTGATACAGGGGTAGGAGGTATCGGAGGATGGATTTATAACCACATTATATTTAAGTTAATAAATAGTGGTGATTGTCATGCAGCAAATAAAAATGGCATTTCAAACTTAATGATGAAAAATGGATTTGATATAGTAGAAAATAAAAAACTAGGTAAATTTATATATACTGTTGTGGGGAAAAAATTAAAATAAAAAGAGATGGCCGAAATTGATGTAAAATTTCAGCCATCTCTTTTTATTTTAAGGAGATTAAATATTATAAATTTAGTGGATAACATTAGCACCATGAACGTAGTGAATTTTTATTTCACGTTGTAATAGTGAGAAATCTCAATTCATAGATATTAATAATACATGAAAAATAGATAATATAAGGAGATTGATATTTATGAAAAAAGAAGTTGTTTTTATCGGAGCAGGAATTTCAGGTCTTACAGGGGCTGCACTTTTAGCAAAGAAGGGCTTTAAAGTTACTGTAGTAGAGGCACAATTTAAGCCAGGAGGTTCTTGTGGAATATTTAAACGAGATGACGTTATTTTTGAGCAAGGATCAGCTATGATTTATGGATTTGGAGAAATAGGGTTTAATCCACATAGATTTGTATTTAATTCATTAGAAGAACCGATAGATATTTTAAAACACGATAGTTTATATGCAATTCATTTTAAAGGACACAAAATAATATTTTATGAAGATATAGATAAATTTGTAGAGCAATTGGGAGAGATTTTTCCAGATGAGAAGGAAGGATTTAAAAAGTTTTATCACGACTCAACAGATTTATATTTAAAAGTTATAGCAAACCAACCGACATTCACAACACCAGATGTAGTCACAAAGGAGCAGGGGTTAATGCAGTTAAAAAGTGCTCCAAAAGCATATTTGAAATTTTTAGGATATATGAATAAAAACACAGAGCATATATTGAAAAAATACTTCAAGTCTAAAGAAGTATTCGATTTTTTTAATAAATTAACATCTACATATTGTTATACAAATGTAAAAGAAACACCTGCCATACTTGCGGCTGTTATGTTTGTCGACAACCATATTGGAGGAAGTTATTATCCAGCAGGTTCAACATTAAATTTAGTTGGTAAGCTGGAAAAAGTAATTGAAGAAAATAACGGCGATATGATTTATAACAAGCAAGTCAAAAAAATACTTATAGAAAACGACAAGGTAGCGGGAGTAAAGCTAGACGACGGAAGTATTATAAAATGTGACAGAGTAGTTAATTCAGGAAATGTGTGGAACTTATACAACAACTTAATAGACAAAAATTTATGTAAAAAGGGAAGAGAATGGGCAAATTCACTTATCCCGACATATCCATCATTAGTATTATTCACATTAGTAAAAGAAGACGTAATCCCAGAAGATACACTACCAATTGAGATGCTTATAGGAGATACAGAAAAAATAGATGAAGGCGAAGTAACGCTTTATATATTGGGAAAAGACGACTACACACTTTGTCCAAAAGGATACCAAACTGTAATTGCAATAGGACCAACTTTTAAAGAATGGATAAATCCAATAGGAGATTATCACACCGAAGCATATTTTAAACAAAAACAAGAAGAAAAGAACAGAATATTAGATTTAATAGAAAAGAGATTCCCAGGATTTAAAGATGCACTATGTCATGTAGAACTAAGCACACCAGCAACTCTACAAAGACTTGTTATGAAAGAAAAGGGAGCAGTCGCAGGTCCAAAACAACAGCTAGGTCAACATATGTTAAAACGTTTAAAGACTAAAGGTGAAATCGAAGGGCTTTATAACTGTGGTGAATCAACAGTTATGGGAACAGGAACACCTGCTGTAACTGTATCTGGAATAAGTGTAGCAAATCTTATTTTGAGAGAGTGCAATATGCAAGAATATGAAGCGAAATACATCAAAGGCGATTATGTAACAATGGTGAAAAAACCGTACACAGGAAAAAACTTAAAATTAAGTTCTGATAAAAATGAAGACAAAATTGGAAAATTAGCAATGAAGTGCCAATATTGTATGAATCCTAGATGCCAAAAATCATGTAAAAACAATATTCCAATAAGAGATATAAATAGAAGGTTATCTGTCGTGAACTTTTATGGTGAAAGAAAGTTATTAAATCAATTTGATACAAATCCTTGCATTAACTGTGAAAATGTATCTTGTGAAGAAGTATGTATAAGAAATAAATTTGCAGAATCAGTAAGCATAAAAGAAATCAACAGTAACTTGGTTAAAAAGTAAAGGAGGAGGTCTGATGTATATTCTCCAGGTAGAGAATTTATACAAATCATATAACCATGTAGAGGCAGTAAAAGGAATTAGTTTCTCTATAAGACAAGGAGAAATATATGGGCTTTTGGGGCCAAATGGAGCAGGAAAAAGTACATTAATCAAGATGATTGCAGGAATTGAAAAAAAGGACAGTGGAAAAATAGTATTTGATGAAAACCAGACAAATATAAATAAGTATAAAAAACACTTGGGAATAATAACACAAGACATTGCAATTTATCCTAGTTTCACAGCTTATGAAAACGTGTCGTTTTTCTGCTCACTATATTCATTTAAAGGAAAAGAATTAAAAACAAGGGTAAAACATGCATTAGAATTTACAGGACTTAGTGAGTATAAAGATAAAAAGGCGTCGGAGTTTTCTGGAGGGATGTTGAGAAGATTGCACCTTGCCTGTGCAATAGCTCACACCCCAGAGCTTATCATAATGGATGAACCGACAGTCGGAATAGATCCACAATCCAGAAATCACATTTTGGAATCAGTAAAACAATTAAACAAAAATGGGGCGAGCATAATTTATACATCACATTATATGGAGGAAGTAGAAGAACTTTGTGACGAGATATGCATAATCGATAAAGGAAAAATAATTGCACAAGGAACAACAGGGGACATTAAATCAAATTTACTCAAGTACAACATTTACACAATAATGCTTAAAAATGAAATAGAAGGAATTGAAAATCATATAAAAAAAATCAAGGGGATATATAGTGTAGATGTAAATGGAAATGAGATAAAGTGCAATTATAACAAGGATATAAATATACTTCAAAAACTCGTAAATACAATTTTTAATAATGGTGGCGTAATCGAAAGTATAAAAGACGAATTGCCGACTTTGGAAACTGTATTTTTAGATTTGACTGGAAAGAAATTAAGAGATTAGAGGGGGATAGAGTTGATTTTATTAACTTTAATAAAAAAGGAAATAATACAATTTTTTAGAAATAAAACTGATGTAATTACAATGCTCATATTTCCAGTCATTCTTATATTTGTGATGGGAAAGTCACTAAACGGTCTTATGAGCATGGACAAGAATATATTTTCTGGAAAAACTATATATTACAATATAGAAAACGACGGTGGGAAAAACAACAATGTGCAAGTTTTTTATGATTTTATTACAGAATTTCAAAAAACTAGCGATATAAAATTTGTGCAGAGTAATGATATTGAGAAAGCTACACAACTTGTAAATAAGAATGAGGCTATTTGCTTTATAAATATTGATGGTGATGATATAGATTATTTTAGAAATGAAAATGAAGAAAGCACCGAAAGCAAGGTATTTAGAAATTTATACGAGCAGTACATGAAAAAATACACATTTATCCACTATATTGCAAAGACTGATTCAACTAAAGTTTCAAAAATTCTAAGTTCTAAAAACAATACAGAAATTAAGTTAGAAGGAATAGGATATGACGAGGTCAACTCATTTACATATTACACCTTTGTGGAGCTGACTTTGATTATATCATACATATCTACAATTACATCAATTTCAATGTATAAGGAGAAATTTTTACATACAATGACTAGATTGAGAGTATCAAATATTAAAAAAATAAATATAATTATCTCAAAAATTGCTCTTGGAATAATTATTGGGCTTATGCAAATCTTAATCGTATACATTTGCTCGACAAAGCTATTTGATGTAGATTGGGGAGAAAATACTACATATATTTTACTTGTCTTGATTTCATTTATAATATTTAGTTCTGTCCTAGGAATATTTATGTATATGGTGTTTGATGATCAAAAGACTGCCTATACATTTAGTAACATGTTGATAATTGTGATGGGGTTTTTGGGTGGTTCTTATGTACCACTTTGTTTGGTCAAATCAGCAAGAATAACGAGTTTTCTGTGCCAGCTAATGCCTAATTATTGGGTAAATATATCACTTCTAGGGCTAAACTACAACATAGACACACCTTATTATAAAATGGTAATAGTAATATCTCTCGGGGCATCTGTTTTAATGATTATATTAGGAAATATAATATTGAAACTGAAAGAAGGTGGAAGTGTTGATTAAGCTAATATTAAACACAGTAAAGTTATTGATGAAGAAAAAAAGCTACATACTAATCGGGATAATTATGCCAGCATTTATAGTAGTTTTTTTCAGTTTTGAATTTGGAATAGAATATAAATACAAAGTAGGCATAGTCGACAAAGATAAATCATACGCCTCAAATGAAATTATAAAAAGTATAGACAATCTTGAAGATATAGAAACTACCAAAGTAAAAGAAAAAGACTACAATATTCTCTTGATAACGCAGCAAATCGAAGTAGCAGTAATAATAGATAAGGGATTTGAAGATAATTTATTAAATTTTAAAGAACAAGATATAAATATAAAATCTATTAAACATAATGATGTGGAAAGCTCGATAAGCCAATTAATAAATTTAAAATGTGAAGATTTGAGCATGGTGGCGTCTTTGAGCGAGAAAAACATAAATAAATTTAAAGAAATGAATTTAGAATATAACGACCAACTGGCAAGTCTTAGTTTAAATAAAATAGAACAAAATATACCAAAAATACAAAACACCATCGGACTTATGATTTTTACTATATTTATAGTAGCAGGAAATATAGCTAGTTTCTTGATAGAAGATGAAGAAAACAAAACTAAGATGAGGATATTGAGCTCTGGAATTAATAAATGGAAGTACTACATATCTATGATTTTTATTTTTTACATAATGACTATGTTGACTACGGGGGTTTATTATATTGTCAGCAAAATTTTGAACATAGATTATGGAATGGAAAAAAGCAGTTATTTTTTAATCGTTATGGCAGTTTTTAATTTAATTGCGATAAGTTTTAACTTATGTATTGTTTCATTTACTAAAAGTAGATACGCATCAACCATAATAAATATTTTGATAGTTGTGCCATGTTGTATGCTTAGTGGGTTGTTTTGGGACTTTGATATTATGGAAAAAAGTCTGCAAAAAGTCGGAAACCTTATGCCGACTAGATGGGTTTATGTATGTATTGAAACGCTTCAACAAAATAACAATTTAAGTGAAATAAACATGTACTTAGTGGCAATGATGATATTTTCTATGGGATTGTTTTTGATAAGTTTCGCTAAATTAAAAATGAATAATGAATTATAGAATTAGAAAATAAATTGTAAAACGTAAATAAAGGATTATAGAAATTAGAAAATAAATTGTAGAACGTAAAAAAGGAATATTAGAAATTAAAAAAAGGAATTGTAAAAAGTATAAAAAAATAAGAGAAAAGTTAAACAATTTCTATATAACAGCATATAAATACATAAAATAAAAACTTTATTATAAATAATTAAAAAGGAGTAATTATAACAGAAGTATAGGGAATGGAGGGAGAACATGATTTATATTACAGGAGATTGCCACGGGGATTATGCAAGATTTAATACAAAAAATTTTCCAGAGCAAAATAGCATGACAAAGGATGATTTTGTTATTGTTTGTGGTGATTTTGGATTTTGGACTCCATCAAAGGAACAAGAACATCAACTACAATGGTTGTCACAAAGGCCGTTTACAACATTATTTATAGATGGAAATCATGAGTGCTTTGATGAGCTTTACAACCTGCCTATAGAAGAGTTTTGTGGCGGAAAAGTTCACTATGTAAAAGACTCAATAATACATCTAATGAGAGGGCAAATTTTTAACTTAGATGGACTAAAAATCTTTACGTTTGGAGGAGCCAAAACCCACGATATGCCAGCAGGAATATTAGATATAGAAGATCCTCACTTTAAACAAAAGAAAAAGAAGTTGGACAAAGAGGGCGCAAAATATAGAATAAACCACGTATCTTGGTGGAAAGATGAGATGCCGAATCAGTACGAATATAGATATGGAGTTGAAAATTTAGAAAAACACGACTGGAGAGTGGATTATGTAATAACGCACTGCTGTCCATCTAGTATACAACGAATGATTGCAGAAGATGAATACAAAACAGATGAACTTACCGATTATTTAGACGAAATAAAAACAAGTTTGAGTTATAAAAATTGGATTTTTGGACATTATCATGATAACAAGATGATTACAGATAAAGATATTTTAATTTACGAACAGATTATAAGAATAAAATAAATTTACTTATAAATTTATAAAAAAGTGGCTAAAAAATTGGTAAATATATACCAATTTTCCTTAAATAAAACACTCGTTTTCTTGTAATAAATGCACTAATATGGTAAACTAAAATTTGAATAAATTCAGTAATAATAGGAGGGTACTCATGCTTAATAATATTTTAATGGGTGTACAAATAGTACTATCAGTACTTTTACTATTAGTTATAATGCCTCAAGAAGGAAAAGGGAATTTCTCTTCTGATTTCAGTGGAGCAGGAGATGATTTTGAAGCACAAGCTTACTTTAAACCAAAAGGAAAACAAGCATTTCTTTTAAAATCAACAAAAATATTCTCAGTATTATTTTTCCTTAATGCATTAGCATTAGTAGTATTAAATAAATAGGGAATTAGATGATTGGCCATCATTTAATAAAATTTAAAGATTGAATTTAGTTTTTAAATAAAAAGTCTTCTAGGATAACTAGAAGACTTTTTTTGTATATTTATATAAGTTTTTTTGTTATATAAAATATGTATATAAGTTATGTATATATTTATATATAAGTAAGTAGATTTTATATAAGCGATAAAGTTTTTAATATATAAATCCACATAAACATTGTTATTATGCAGAAAAATGATGTAAAGACTATTATTTGGGCGGCTAAATCGCTATCTCCGTCCATTTGTTTCGCCATTTGGAAAGTCGATACACCTGTTGGCGCACCGTAGATTATAGTTAGCGTAAGTAATGCAATTCCTCTAATTCCAAGAAATACGCTAAGTGGAATCATAATTAAAGGAACTAGGATTAACTTTGTAATAACGATAAATATGGTTTCGTGTAGATACTTTTTTACATCAGAAAATGCGAATGATGCACCAAGGAGAATTAAACCAAGTGGAGTTGCCATTTTTGACACATCTTCAACAGTTTCCATTATGCAAGTCGGAAGTTTTATCCCAATAAGAAGGAAGACAATACCTACAAAAGCACCAATTATAAGAGGATTTGTAACAACACCTTTAAGTATTTTTTTGATGTTGATTTGAGAGCCTCTAAATATTTCAAGTGATATAACAGCTAGCATATTGAAAAGAGGGACTATAACTGCGATTAACATAGCTGTAGTACCGACATTGCCATCACCATAGACAGAGGTTGCAACAGGAATACCAAAGATGACGAAGTTGCTACGAAATACCCCTTGAATCATAACACCACGCTTTGGATTTTCTTTTTCGATTTTTGGGATAAAAAATAGTAATAATAAGAATAAAATAATCACGCCAGATGCAGCAAATAAAATAAGTTTGCCGTCAAATACTGTCTCCAAATCTGTAGTATATACGTTGTAAAAAAGCAGCACAGGTAAAAATACTTTAAAGACGACTTTGTTCATAACATCTAGTGTATGTTGGTCAAAGATTTTTATGTATTTTAGAAAATAACCAAGAACCATCATTAAAAACAACGGAGCTACAACGTTAAAAGATAAGATTAAGTTTTCCATAAGATTCTCCCCTTTAAAAGTAAAGGACTAAGTCAGATGACTTAGCCCATATTAAGATTGAAAAGATTTCAATTATTTATTTGCTTTTAATACTGCGCCTTTGTCACCAGATGTAACCATAGAGGCATATCTTGCTAAATAACCAGTAGTTACTTTTGGTTTTCTAGGAGTCCAAGCAGCTTTTCTTCTTGCTAATTCTTCATCTGAAACGACAAAATCTAAAGTTTTTTCTTTTATGTTTATTTTTATTAGGTCTCCTTCTTCAACAAGAGCTATCGGTCCGCCAACAGCAGCTTCTGGAGAAACGTGTCCGATTGATGCCCCTCTAGATGCACCAGAGAAACGTCCGTCAGTTATAAGAGCTACACTAGAACCTAATCCCATACCAGCTATTGCAGAAGTAGGATTAAGCATTTCTCTCATACCTGGTCCACCTTTTGGTCCTTCATATCTTATTACAACAACGTCGCCAGCTACGATTTTGCCACCTTTTATAGCAGCTATAGCATCTTCTTCACAGTCGAATACTCTTGCTGGACCTTCGTGTACTAACATTTCAGGAACAACGGCAGATTGTTTAACTATACCAGAGTCAGGAGCTAAGTTTCCTTTAAGGACAGCTATACCACCAGTTTCTGAATATGGGTTTTCGATTGGTCTTATTGTTTCTGGATCTTTATTTACACAATTAGCAATATTTTCGCCTACAGTTTTCCCAGTAACAGTCATTATATCTAAGTTAAGTAAGTTTTTCTTAGTTAATTCGTTCATAACTGCATAAACTCCACCAGCTTCGTTTAAGTCTTCCATGTATGTGTATCCTGCAGGAGCTAAGTGGCAAAGGTTTGGAGTTTTTGAGCTTATTTCGTTAGCTATATCTACGTTTAAATCAACTCCAGCCTCGTTTGCTATTGCTGGTAAGTGTAACATTGAGTTAGTAGAACAACCTAGCGCCATATCTACAGTTAGAGCATTTTGGAATGCTTTTTCAGTCATTATGTCTCTTGGTTTGATGTCTTTTTCTACTAATTCCATTACTTTCATACCTGCATGTTTAGCAAGTTTTATTCTTTCTGAATATACAGCAGGAATAGTTCCGTTTCCTTTAAGACCCATTCCTAAAGCTTCAGTTAAGCAGTTCATACTGTTGGCAGTATACATACCAGAACATGAACCGCAAGTTGGACAAACTTTGCTTTCAAATTCTAAAACATCATCTTCGTCCATAGTTCCAGCAGCGAAAGAACCTACTGCCTCAAACATACTTGATAGACTTCTTTTTTCGCCTTTAACACGACCAGCAAGCATAGGACCACCGCTGACAAATACGGTTGGTATATTAACTCTAGCTGCTGCCATTAATAATCCAGGTACGTTTTTGTCACAGTTAGGAACCATAACTAATCCGTCGAATTGGTGAGCCATAGCCATACACTCAGTAGAGTCAGCTATTAAGTCTCTTGTAACTAGTGAATATTTCATACCGATATGTCCCATTGCTATACCGTCACAAACTGCAATCGCAGGGAAGACAACAGGAGTTCCTCCTGCCATAGCTACACCAAGTTTAACTGCTTCTACGATTTTGTCTAAGTTCATGTGACCAGGAACGATTTCGTTGTATGAACTTACTATACCTATTAAAGGTTTTCTCATTTCTTCTTCAGTATGCCCTAAAGCATTAAATAATGAACGATGGGGTGCTTGTTGCATCCCTTTTCTTACTGCATCACTTCTCATCTTTATTATCCCCCTAAAATTTAAAATATATTCATTTAATGTAAAATTTTATAATTTATTGTTTTTATTGGTTCCATAAGTTCTGAAACATAAATTTTAAGTATCCTTTAAATTCAAAATTATATACAAAAATTTAAAGATTCAGACTTTTTAATTTAAAACTATTGATAATCACTATATTATGAGGTATTATTTTCCTATAAATAATATAACATCATACTAATACATTTAACATATGATGTCAATAATTACTGATAGAAAAATTTAAAAATACTGAAAATATTGAATAATAAGAGAAAAATTAATAAAAAGTAATGCGAAATAAAAAATTATGTAGATATAAACTAAGATAATAATTAATACCTAGATATATAAATAAAAGCAATGTAACAAGTAATAGCATGGTATATAAATAAAAATCAAGGGGTGGAGAATATGGAATATAAAAAATCACAATCATTATCAGAGCAAGCGGCTGATGAAATACTAGATATGATAACAATAAAAAAACAATTTAAAGTGGGGGACAAATTGCCTAATGAAACAGAGCTATCATCTATTTTAAATGTGAGCAGGACGACATTGAGAGAGGCTATAAAAATGCTCGTCTTAAAAGATATAGTAGAAATTAAAAGAGGAAAAGGAACATTTGTAAAAAGTGACGAAGTAGACAATTTCACACTTTCAGACTTAAAAGGACATTCATCTGATTTGGCGGATTTATTGGAAATGAGGCTGATTATAGAACCTATGGGTGCATATTATGCGACAAAGAGGGCAAGTGACAGCGAGATTGAAAAAATAATCGAATACGGCGAAATGGTAGAGCAAAAAATTCTAAATAACGAAGACAGAACAATAGCGGAACAACTGTTTCACAACGCTATTGCAAAAGCAAGCGGTAACTCATTTATGAAAGAATTAGTACCTATTATCAGCAAGGCGATAAACGAAAGTGTCCAACTTTCAAAACAATACGAAAAAGCAACAGAATTAACATTAAAAGATCACAAACTAATTATGGATTTTATGAAAGATAGAAATGCAGAAGGGGCAAAAACAGCGATGAACCTCCATATCATCCACACAATCGATAGCTTTGGATTTAATGATAGATTAATATAGGTATAAAAATTGATTAACCTGCCAATAATGACATTGTGACGAATACACACTCACAAAGATGGTCTCAGGTTTAAATATACGGAAATAGCGTATAGAGTTGTTTAATTGAACAGAACTAAGAAAATCGGTGTTACTCTACACCGATTTTTAATTATATAAAAATTTATTATAATGAGCGAAGTGAATTTCAAGCAACGGAATCTTCGATTCGTTGGCGCTATGAGCGAAGCAAATTTCATATACTTACAAAAAAAGAAAAATTCTCCTACGAAAATCTATAAAATATTTTGCAAATCAAGTATAATATTGATTTGGATTAAAATTCATTAAAATATAAAAGTGGCCACATACATAAATAAAAATATT
>NZ_JADPET010000070.1 GCF_015667935.1 Clostridium sp. 1001270J_160509_D11
TTTTTGTTATTGCAGCTGTTAATGTAGTTTTACCGTGGTCAACGTGTCCGATAGTTCCTATATTAACATGTGGTTTAGTTCTCTCGAATTTAGCCTTTGCCATTTTGAATTACCTCCTAAATAATTTATTATGATTAAAGTGTTTACAATAAGCATTTTACTATTAATTATTTCTGTTTTCAAGATGTTTTTCTAATTTTCTCTTAACTCTTTGTAGTGCATTATCAATAGATTTAACATCTCTATTAAGCATGTTTGCGATATATTGATATGACTTACCACTTAAATATAGTTCTAGGACTTCTAATTCTAAGTCACTTAATAATTCATTCATCTTGTTTTCGATATTTTTTAATTCTTCTTTGCTTATTATCAGTTCCTCTGGATCAGTTACTATACTTGTTGCTATTATATCCAAAAGCGTTCTATCTGATTCCTCATCATATATAGGTTTATTTAAAGAAACATAAGAATTTAAAGGTATATGTTTTTGTCTTGTTGCTGTTTTGATTGCAGTTATTATCTGTCTTGTTATACAAATTTCTGCAAAACATTTAAATGAATTTGTTTTTGTTCCATCAAAATCCCTAACAGCTTTATATAGACCTATCATACCTTCTTGAATTATGTCTTCTTTGTCAGCTCCTACCAAAAAATATGACTTGGCCTTTGCTTTCACAAAGTTTTTATATTTAGATATAATATATTCTAATGCTAGTTTATCCCCTTTATTCGCTTTTAATACTATATTATACTCATCTTGTTGGTTTTTATCCAAATCTTCATAATAATTATAGTTTTTATTGCTATCTTTAGCTAGTAACATGAAATCTCCCCCATTTACAAGTTTCGTGTACTTATATTATAGCTCAACAAATCCAGTATTTTCAATGCTTTCTACGAATGTTCTCAAGTTTCGACAAAGTTATATCATCAAGTCTATCTTCTAAAAAATTTCGTTGAATTTTTCTTTCACTATCTCGTTGTTTTTCTTTTATTTTCGTCAAAGTTTCATCTAGATAGAGTTTTAATTCCCTTGCAGATATTCTTGTTGCACCTTTTCCTAAAATAATTTGTTGTTCTGCATAATCACTTGTAGCAACTTGAATTTTATCATATTTAGATAAAGTACTTATATATTTCTCTATATAACTATCTGCCGTTTGGTGTTCTTTTGTGTATACAATCGTTATATATTTTCGATTTTCTCGTTTTTCCGTACCACCCTTGACATTATATGCATCAAAAACAATAATCGCCTTTTTTCCGTGATATTGCGAATATTCGATTATATAGTGTATTAACCTCTCTCTAGCAGCATCTAAATCTTCTGCAGATAAAATCTTTAATTCTTCCCAATCGTTTATAATATTGTAACCATCTACAATTAAATATGATTTGTACTTTTTCTTTGCCATTAATCCTTCTTCATTCTCTGTCTGAATATTTCATATAGTAATATACCACCTGCAACTGATGCATTTAATGATGATACATTTCCTATCATAGGCATTTTAACTACAAAGTCACAGTTTTGTTTAACTATTCTAGACACACCGAAACCTTCACTTCCTATTACTAAAGCTAATGGTCCTGTTAAGTCTTGCTCATAGAAAACTCCTCCGTCCATATCTGCCGCAGCTATCCAAAGCCCTTCTTTTTTTAATTGTTTTATAGTATTTGCTATATTGGTTACCTTACAAACTGGAACATATTCAACAGCTCCTGCTGAAGCTTTTGCTACTACAGAAGTAATGTGAACTGATCTTCTTTTCGGTATAATTACACCATGAGCACCAACTGCATCTGCTGTTCTTATTATTGTACCAAGATTGTGGGGGTCTGTTATCTCGTCTAATATTATGAAGAATGGATCTTCTCCTCTTTCACGTGCTATTTCAAATAAATCTTCTAATTCATAATATTTATAATCACTTACTACAGCAATAACACCTTGATGTGAATGACTTGTACTTATTTCGTCTAATTTATGTTTATCTACATATTGTATAACTATATTTTTTTCTTTAGCCATACCTATTATTTTTTTGATAGAACCTTCTTTTGATGTATTTGATATCATTAATTTGTCTATTGGTCTATCACTTCTTAAAGCTTCTATAATAGGATTTCTACCTTCTATATTTGCCAATAAATTCACCGCCTATAATGTTTTAAATTTTTGTCTTACTTCTTGTATTTTTCCACATGTCATTTTTCCTTCTGGACATGCTCCATTTAAACAGTTTGGTCCCACATTGTTGAATAATATAGGAGCAACTTCTCTTACTAATTTTAACATTTCTGTTGCTAATTCTCTAATTTCCCATTGTGCTCTTTCACAACATCTATGATGGAAGAAATTATATAAACTTCTAGCATTTATAGTAAATACCATTTTTGTTTCACATGCATTTGGGAATACATATCTAGCATCTTCTATAGACATTTTTTCAGCTTGAGATTTAGCTTTTTTCTCATTTAAACCTTTATCTAATAAGTCTTGATAGTGTTTTTCGAATAATATTTCTACTAACTTATCATAGTCTTCTTGACATTTATTCATTGATTGAATAAATATTTCTTTAGCTTTTTCGTTTTTTTCTATTTCTGGTGGAATGATATACTCAAATTGGTCAAGTTTTACATATCTTTGAGATTGTTGTGAAAAACTTGCTATTCTATGTCTCACTATTTGGTGAGAACAACTTCTTGATATTCCTTCAATCCCGAAAGTAAATGTAACGTGTTCAATTGGAGATTCATGTCCCATACTTACTAACATATTTAAAAATTTATTTATACTTTCTTCAGTTAGATTTTCTGCAATTTCATCTACACCAACTGGTGAATAACATAACTTCGCAGCCATTGATATTACTTTTTCCGGTTCTGGTGTATGAGCTAATAACTTAACTTTCATCTTTAAAATCCTCCCTTTATTCGTAAGTTTAATATATGAAATAATTTAATTTTACACTCTATTTTACATGAAATTTATATATAAAATAGACATATAAATTCCATTATACACTAAAACTATATCCTAAAAACATACTATAAAAAATATTATTTATATTACAAAAAACACCACTTTTATTTCATACTTTACAGTATGCCCAAAAGCGGTGTTTTTCTATTACATGTCTCGTTCTATAATTTCAATACCTTTTTGAATGATATATTCTAGTCTTTCTTTCTCTTCTCCAAGATATAAATATCCTATTAAAGCTTCAAATCCAGTTGCATATTTATAGTCAATTATGTCTGCATTTTTAGGCGCTGTATGAGATTTTTGATTTCTACCTCTTTTAAAAATCTTCATCTCTTCTTCTGTTAATTCGTTTTCTATTTCGTGTATTATTGTTGCCTGTGCTTTAGCTTTAGAATATTGTATAGCCAATTTATGAAGATTATTTACTTTTCTATTCATATTTTGTCTTATTAGATGTTCTCTAATATATGATTCATATACTGTGTCTCCTAAGTACGCTAATACTAATGGTGACATAGTTATAAGTTTTATTTTATCCATTTTTATGCTCTCTTCCATTTTACTCCTTGTCTAGTATCTTCAAGGATTATACCTTTATCTAGTAATTGTTGTCTTATTTCATCTGCTAATTGGAAGTTTTTATTTTTCTTAGCTTCTGTTCTTTGTGCTATTAGTTGTTCTATTTCTTCATCTAATATATCTTCTTTTTGATCTTTGTTTACTATATTTAATACGCTAGTTAATTCGTTGAATTCATCTATTACTTTTTGTGCAAATTCTTTAGAAGATTTTTCAGTTACGTTGCTGTTCATGAACTTAGCTAATTCGAATATAACACTTACTGCATCTGCTGTGTTAACATCATCATCCATAGCATCTATGAATTTTTGTCTAAATCCAGCTAATTCTTCTTGTAATTTAGCTTCTTCTTCAGTCATTTTAGAATCTTCAAGATTGTTTATTGTAAATAATGCTTTTTCTTTAGCGTTGTATAATCTTTCAAGTCCAGCTTTAGATTGATTTAATATTTCATCGCTGAAGTTTATTGGATTTCTGTAGTGAGTAGATAACATGAATAATCTAACTACTTCTAAATCAAATATTTCTGCTATTTCTCTAACAGTGAAGAAGTTACCTAATGATTTACTCATTTTTTCGTTATTAACGTTGATATACTCGTTGTGTAACCAGTAGTTTGAGAAATTCTTTCCGCTTCTAGCTTCACTTTGTGCTATTTCGTTTTCATGGTGAGGGAACTTTAAGTCTTGCCCACCAGCATGTATATCTATAGTTTCTCCTAAATATCTGTTAGACATAACTGAACATTCTATATGCCATCCTGGTCTACCTTCTCCCCATGGACTTGCCCATCCTGGTTCGCCTTCTTTTTTAGCTTTCCATAAAACGAAGTCCATTGGATGTCTTTTTTGATCATTTACTTCTATTCTTGCCCCTGCTTCTAATTCTTCTTGTTTTATCCCAGAAAGTTTTCCGTAATCTTTGAATTTCTTAGTATCGAAGTATACATCTCCATTAACTGCATATGCATATCCTTTGTCTTCTAATTCTTTTACGAATGCTATTATTTGTTCTATATTATCTGTTACTCTTGGGTGAACACTTGCTCTTTTTATTCCAAGACCGTCAGCATCTACAAAATATTCATTTATGTACTTATTAGCAACTTCTTCTGATGTTATATTTTCTTCATGACCTCTTTTTATAATTTTGTCATCTACATCTGTAAAGTTTTGTACAAATGTAACATCATATCCCCTATATTCTAAATATCTTCTTAATGTATCAAATATTATAAAAGGTCTAGCATTTCCTATATGTATAAAGTTGTATACTGTAGGTCCGCATACATACATTTTCACCTTGCCTTCTTCGATTGGTTTAAACTCTTCTTTTTTACGTGATAATGTATTATATAATTTCACGATAATCACCTCTCCTCTAATTAAAATTATTATTTCTATGTCATTAAATATTTCTATATTTTTTCTTTATTTTTTGTATATTTTCAACTGTTTACTATATTATTATACCTTATTACACAATTTTAACAACAATTATAAAACTATTTTTTATTATTTTGATAATAGATACCCAAAATATACATTCTAAAATATTTTTTCTTTTTAAGCCAGTATATAACATAATTTTAAAATATAATTATGCTTTTTTTACTCCACTCAATACATCCTCAAAACTATAAATACTCTCATCAGACATCGAAACTATCTTATTCCAATCATCTTTATAGTATTCATCATATATACCTACTACTTTGCAATGTGACAATTTAGCACTTTCAACAGCATACAACGCATCTTCAAATACAACTGTATCCTGTGGTTTTTCATTCATATCTCTACAAACTTGTAGATATATTTGTGGATTTCTTTTACTAAGTTCAAAATCTTTATCTGTATAAACCTTATCAAATAAGTCTAATATTTCTGTTCTTTTTAATGCTGCTAGAGCTTGATTTTTTTGTGATGTAGTTAATATACACATCTTATATCCCATTTTATTTAACTGTATTAAATACTCTTTTACGCCTTCTTTTAATGGTATTTCATTTAAATATTTATCTTCTATCATATCTAATATCTGATTTTCGATTATATCTAAACTCTCATTTAGGTTGTATGTACTTTTTAAGTAAGAAGCTGATTCATTTAATGTCATTATATCGATTACTTCTTCTAAATTATCTTGAGCTAATTTACCTTTACTTTGTAGATATATCCTCCCAAGATATTTCCAAAGTTTCATTGAATCTAATAAAGTTCCGTCCATATCAAATATAAGTAATTTTTTATTATGAATAATTCTATCTAGTATCATATTCTTCCTTTCTATATTAATTGTCTTAAATATTTAAAAAACCTATGAATATAGATTTTTCTATAATTACATAGGTTTTAGATATTAATTATTTTCCATTATATAATTCAAATCTATATTTTTGATTTGTTATATTGTCTTCTCTTCCATCTTCAACTTCTTCCATAAACATATCAAGAGGTCTGACAAACATCCCATATGGTGGGTATAATGCTTGGTATGAAACTAGAACTTCTTCTGTTTCAGTATGTGTCACGATATTGTGAACATAATATAATTTTCCTTTAAAGTGTCTGTATGGTCTTTGTACTTCTATTTTTCTAGTCATAATTTTCTCCGTTTTATCTCATTTCTATTAATTGTATTTTTAGTCCGTCTGGGTCATTTACATAGAAAAATTTAGTTTTTGGATTTGGTGATATTATATCAGTAGTTTGATATCCCATTGAATTTAGTTTTTCCATATATTCTTCTACATTTTCTACTTCAAACCCTATTGATATACCACTTCCTGAGTATGTTTTTTCATTTTCATCTTGTATAAGTTCTATTTGTGTATCTCCATCTTTATCAGATAAAAATGCTAAAGTTTTTGAACCAGCGCTAAATTTATTTCGTATTGTTAGGCCAGCTACTTCTTCATAAAATTGTATCGATTTCTCTATATCACTTACTATTATAGTTGTATGTGCATATCTCATTTTTTCACCTCTAAATTTAATATTTATAATGTTTATTTATATTATACATTATAACCTTTTCCAACAAATGTTTTACATTTCCAATTTTTTATGGTAATGTATTATGGTATTAAAATTGAAAGACAGTTCATTTAGACCATCCTGTCTATAAATAAAACTAGGCTATTGAATGAAAAAAGGTTTATTTTTTCGTACTAGTTTTATAGTGCAAAAAAATAAGCCTTTTTTTATTTATAATTTATGCTTAAAAAATTTAGACAAGATAATGAACATGTATTAATAATCAACATAGATATTTCGGGAGGTAAATATGTTTAAAATAAAAAGTCAAATTGAGTTTGATATGGCCCACTACTTAAGTGGCTATGAGGGAAAATGCTCAAACATACATGGTCATAGATATAAATTAATAGTTTCAGTTAAAAGTGAAACACTTCATCAAGAAGGACAACTTAGAGGAATGGTTGATGATTTTGGAAATATAAAATCTAAATTAAAAGAAATAGAAAATTTATATGACCACAAATTAGTCATCGAGGATAATGAAGATGGTCGTTTGGTAGCACAAAAATTGAGTGAATTACCAAATGCATTTAAAGTTCTATTAGTTCCATACAGACCTACTGCAGAAGAAATGAGTAGAGATATTTTTTACAAATTAAAAGATATGGGACTAAATGTTAGCGAAGTAGAATTATTCGAAACACCAACAAATAGTTGTACATATTCGGAGGAATAAGATGTTTAATATTATAGAAAAATTCGTTTCGATAGACGGCGAAGGTCCAACTGCTGGCGAACTTGCTACTTTTATAAGATTCCAAGGTTGCAACCTTAGATGTTCATGGTGCGATACTACCTATTCTTTTGATAAAAGTGAAATTACAGAAGTTTTATCTGCAGAAGAAATTTACGATTACATAAAAAGTACAGGTGTTTCAAACGTAACATTAACAGGTGGTGAACCTCTGTTTCAAAAGAATATAGACGAAATTTTATCATTATTAAATGATGATAAAACTCTTGTGGTTCATATAGAAACAAACGGAGCTATAGATATTCTTCCATTCAAAGAAAAATATCCTAATATCATCTTTATATTAGACTATAAACTAAACTCTAGTGATATGACTCATCTTATGAAATTAGAAAATTTCAATCATGTTACTAGTAAAGATGTCTATAAATTCGTATTAGGAAGTAATAAGGATCTTGAAGAGGCGTATAACTTAATCAATAAATTTGATTTAACAAATAAATGTTTAGTTTATTTCAGCCCAGTTTTTAATTCTATTAATTTAGAAGATATTGTTGAGTTTATGAAAGATAAAAACTTAAACAAAGTTAAACTTCAAGTCCAATTACATAAGGTTATCTGGGATCCTAATATGAAAGGTGTTTAATACCTAAATATTAATATGTGAACGGAAATATAAAATTTAAAGGAGATAAATTATGAATAATAATAGTAATAATAATGCTGTAGTTGTATTTAGTGGGGGACAAGATTCTACTACTTGCTTATTTTGGGCATTAGAAAGATTTGATAAAGTTATTGCTGTAACTTTTAATTATAACCAAAAACATAAACTAGAAATAGAATGTGCAAAAAATATAGCTAATGAACTTGGAATAGAACATCATATATTAGATATGGATTTACTTAATCAATTAGCACCAAATGCACTAACTCGTGATGATATAGAAATTAAAGATGGCGAAGAAGGCGAACTTCCATCTACTTTTGTTGAAGGACGTAATATGGTATTTTTAACTTTTGCAGCCATATTAGCAAAAACAAAAAATGCTAGACATATCGTTACAGGTGTATGTGAAACTGACTTTAGTGGATATCCTGACTGTAGAGATGTATTTATAAAATCGTTAAATGTAACATCAAACCTAGCTATGGATTATGATTTTGTAATGCATACTCCTCTAATGTGGTTAGATAAAGCGCAAACTTGGGAACTTGCGGATAAATACGGAAAACTTGAATATGTAAGAGAAAAAACTCTTACTTGCTATAACGGAATAATCGGTGATGGATGTGGTGAATGTCCTTCATGCAAACTAAGACAAAATGGCTTAGAAACTTATTTAAAACAAAAAGAAGAACTTTGCAAATAGAAAGAGGTATTTATATATGTTAGAAACAGGAAGAAAAGATAAAGAATTAGAAGGTTTAAGCTTACTTGGTAACCAAGGAACTAAATATAAATTTGGTTATGACCCAGATATATTAGAAGTATTTGATAACAAACATCCAAACAATGACTACTTTGTTAAATTCAACTGTCCTGAATTTACAAGTTTATGTCCAATAACAGGACAACCTGATTTTGCAACAATATATATTAGTTACATACCAGGTGAAAAAATGGTTGAAAGTAAATCTTTAAAACTATACTTATTTAGTTTTAGAAATCATGGTGATTTCCACGAAGACTGCATGAATGTAATAATGAAGGATTTAATAAAATTAATGTCTCCAAAATATATAGAAGTTTGGGGTAAATTCACTCCAAGAGGCGGAATAAGTATAGATCCATATTGCAATTATGGAATCCCAGGCACAAAATATGAAAAAATGGCCGAACATAGAATGATGAATCACGACTTATATCCTGAAAAAGTTGATAATAGATAATAAAAAATATTGATATAAATTAAAATATATAAAAAGACGATAAGTAAAACCTCCCTATCTTATTTTTAGGTGTCGTTTATTTATTGTCTTTTTCATTTTTAAAATTTATACATTATATAATATACTTTTTATCCAATTTTTCTTCATAGTTAATAATATACTCAAGTTATTTTATCTATTTTTAAGGGTATATTATTAAAATAAACAAAAATATGAAGGGAGGATATGAGTAATTATTTTTATAATTTACTCAAAATATTTATGATAAATAAAATTTCTAATACTGGATTTAATTTTGATAATTCATATATCGAACTTCCCCCAGAATTCTACAGCCCTGCAAATCTACAACCTGTAAAATCACCACAATTAGTCATATTAAACAATGAATTATCTAACTCTCTAGGATTAAATACAGATTTTCTAAAATCACAAGAAGGCATATATATTATGTCTGGAAATATAAAAATCCCAGATGGCGCATATATATCCCAAGCATATGCAGGTCATCAATTTGGAGGATTTACAATGCTCGGTGATGGTCGTGCATTATTGATTGGTGAACAAATTACTCCATCTAATCAGAGATTTGATATACAACTTAAAGGCTCTGGAAGAACACCTTATTCTAGAAATGGCGATGGTCGAGCTGTGCTTGGTCCTATGCTGCGTGAATATATCATCAGCGAGGCAATGCATGGACTAAATATTCCTACTACTAGAAGTCTATCTGTTATTTCTACTGGTGAAAATGTATATCGTGAAACTATTCAACAAGGTGCCATATTAACAAGGGTTGCATCTAGTCATATTAGATTCGGAACATTTGAATATGCTGCATATATGCTTGATTATGAAAAACTAAAAAAACTATCAGATTATACAATTAAAAGACATTTCCCCTTTTTAGAAAACAACGAAAATAAATATATAAATCTTTTAGATGAAGTTATAAAACTCCAAGCATCACTTGTTGCTAAATGGCAAAGTGTCGGATTTATACATGGTGTTTTAAATACAGATAATATGAGTATTTGTGGTGAAACTATAGACTATGGACCTTGTGCATTTATGGATGTCTATAATCCCGATACTGTATTTAGCTCTATAGATACAAATGGTAGATATGCATATAAAAATCAAATCGCAATCGTAAATTGGAATTTATATAGATTAGCAGAGACTCTACTTCCACTAATAAATTCTGATGAAAATAAAGCTATCGAACTTGCACAAAACTCTTTATCTAAATTTATCAATCTTGCTACGTCTAATCTAAGTCATGAAATGTGTTCTAAGATAGGAATATTTGAGCCAAAAACTAGTGACATTGATTTATTAAATGAACTACTTAATATGATGCAAAAATATAAAGAAGATTATACTAACACATTTATAGCTCTGACATTCAATGATTTGCCTCAAAAAGGAATGTTTATAAGTGACGAATTTATAAATTGGAAAAAGAAATGGGAAGAAACACTCACTCTTCAAAACAAATCAAAAGATGAAGTTTTCGACTTAATGAAAAACTCTAATCCAGCAGTTATTCCTAGAAATCATAGAGTTGAAGAAGCTTTATCAGCAGCTAATAATAGAGATTTTTCTGTAATGAATAATCTTTTAAAAGCTTTATCTAATCCATTTGAGCATTCGGAATTTCAAAAGGAATATGCTAAACTCCCATCTACTCCACAATGTAATTATAGAACTTATTGTGGAACTTAATTTTAAAAATAAGCGTTATAACACTACAATATAACGCTTATTTTTTATGCTTACTTTATGTCCTATTTACCCCATTTTTATTTGTATTTCAAAATCTAGTGTATTCAATACACAGTATATTTCTGATATAATATTAATACTATAAATTGGGAACTAAGGAGGTTTACAATGATAAATAATTTACAAGAAGCTCAAAACTGCCTTCTTTGCAAAAAGCCTAGATGTCAGACTAACTGCCCTATAAATACACCAATTCCTCAAGTAATTGAGTTATATAAAAATGGGGAAATCGAAAAAGCAGGGGAAATATTATTTAATAACAATCCCTTATCTGTTATTTGTGCAATAGTATGTCCGCACGAAAGACAATGTAGAGGAAACTGTATAAGAGGTATAAAAAAAGAACCTGTTCATTTCCATTCAATTGAAGAGGAAATCTCAGCGAAATATTTAGAAACTACAAAATTTGAAAAACCTGAAAGCAACGGAATAAAAGTAGCTATCATAGGTTCTGGACCAGCTGGTCTTACTGTTGCATTTGATCTTGCTAAAAGAGGATATGATGTAACAATATTTGAAAAAAATGAAAGAATTGGTGGGGTATTAGCATATGGTATTCCTGAATTCAGATTACCTAGAAAATTAATAGATTTACTAGTTGCTCGTCTTTTAGACCTTGGAGTTAAAATAAAAATAAATTCTATCGTAGGTCCTGTAGTAACATTAAATAAATTATTTAAAGACGGTTATAAATCAATCTTTATCGGAACAGGAGTATGGAATCCAAAAAGACTTGATATAAAAGGTGAAACGTTTGGTCATTCTCATTACGCTATAGATTATTTAAAAAGTCCACAATACTACTCTTTAGGTAAAAAAGTTGTAGTTATCGGTGCAGGTAACGTGGCTATGGATGCTGCTAGAACTGCAAAAAGAAATGGTGCAGAAGAAGTCTATATAGCTTATAGACGTAACTTTGAAGATATGACAGCAACAAAACATGAAATATCAGAAGCTCAAAATGAAGGAGTTTTATTCAAAACATTTGAAGCTCCTGTTGAAATTGTAGATGAAGGTATAATCCTTGCTCGTACAGAAAAAGTAGAAGTTGACGGAAGAAGTAGTGTATCTATTGTCCCTGATAGTGAATATTTATTTGAATGTGACTCTATCTTAATAGCTGTAAGTCAAGCACCTAAAAATACTATAGTAGTTAATAATAAAGGTGTTGATACTACTAAACGTGGTCATATCGAAACAGATGAAAAAGGTCATACTACAAAAGAAGGCGTATTTGCATGTGGAGATGTTGTTCTTGGTGCAAGTACTGTAATACAAGCCGTAAATTCAGCTAAAATAGTTAGTGAATCTATGCATGAATATTTACAAGAAGTAGCTGAAGAAGCAGCAATTTAATAAATAAAAAAAACAGTATTGAAAATCTAATTAGACACTCAATACTGTTTTTTATTGTTCCATGTGGAACCTTAATTATTATCTATTTTTATAGCAGTCCATGCATCATCATACATTTGCTTAGTCTTTAAATCAAAGTCTTTATATAATTCACATCTACTCATAATCTCTTTAGTCATATAAGCATTTGGATTATCTTGAATTTCTTTTGGTTGTGCTAATCTAGCTTCTTTATTTGGTGTTGTATACCCTATTTCATCAGCTATTCTTAATGCACTTTCTTTATCGCTGACAAAGTTTATGAATTTTTCTGCACCTTCTACATTTTTAGCATTTGAAGTTATACATAAACTATCAATCCAGAAGTTTGCTCCCTCTTTTGGTACAATATAAACTAAGTTTGGATATTCATCTTGAAGATTTAGACCTTCTCCAGACCAAATCATATTTATATTAGTTTCACCAGCTGGTATCATAGTTGTTCCGTTATCTACACCATATATAGGATTGATTAACTTTCTTTGTTCTAATAATAATTCTTTGGCTTCGTTTATTTCGTCTTTATTAGTTGAGTTTAAAGAATATCCTAGTTTCTTTAATGCTACACCTATTGTATCTCTATATGTATCAAACATAAAAATCTGATCTTTATATTTTTCATTCCATAGTATATCCCAACTATCTACTTTTTCTTTTACTACATCTTTATTGTATATAAGTCCTACTGTACCGAACATATATGGTACTGAATATTTATTTCCTGGGTCCATATCTAAATTTAGATATTGTTCATCCATTTGAGATATGTTTGGTATGTTTTCTTTATTTAATTCTTGAACTAAACCTTTTTCAATCATTCTAGGCATTAATGCATCTGATACTAAAACAACATCATATTGACCTGCACCACTGTTTATTTTTTGATACATAGCTTCCATATCATCAAAAGTTTCCATGTTTACTTTGATGTTGTATTTCTTTTCAAATTCTTTTATAGTTTCATCATCGATATTTTCTCCATAATTGAAGAAATTAATTTGTTCTTGCTGTTTTTTGCTACAACCTGATAATAATGTAGTCATCATCATTATGCACAGCGATATAACTAATATTTTTGATAATTTTTTCATAATATACTCCTTTCAATTTAATAAACTCCTCTTATCAGTATTTAGATACTAAATTATATCATTAAAAATAATTATTTTCTCTTAATATATTCGATACTAAATAAGAAAATCCTTACTTCTAATAACATTAATAATATTATCGCTATAATTTTTACCCAAATTTCTTCTATAAATTTATAATTTTAAAAAATATATTTAATTTTTACATTGTCATTTATTTTTCTACATAAGAAAAAGACGACCAAAATGGCCGCCCTTTAATTATATATAATTTGTTATGAAAATATTTTATACTATTGTACTACAGCAACTTCATTTAATTTTGCATTCATTTCAAGTAATTGTTCTTTAGTTAAAGTTACATTACATGCTCCAAGAAGTGATGTTAATCTAAGAACTGTGAAGCTTCCTAACATTTTCATCATAGGTCCCATGTCAGTTTGTTCTGATTTTCCACCCATAATTCCACCAACAGCTGGTGCCATGATTTCAGAGAATACTCTAGCTCCTTCTTCAGATTTAACTATGTCTTCTATTTTACTGTTAAGAGAGTAATATCCTTCTGGTGCTACTACGTCGAACCAGTTTAATATTGCTCCTTTTTCTTTTAGACGGTATTCTTCGTTGAATACTTCTACTTTTCTAAGGAAACTTTCATCTCTACATTCACCAGCTATAGCTACTAAATTAGTTTCTCCTGTATTTGGTACTTCAAAATAGAAGAAGTGTTCTGGTGAAGTTTGTTTTCCTAAGCTAACACCATTAGCAAATAACTCTACTTCTGGTTGGTTTGAGTAAACAGTTACTTTTGTAGTTTCTTCTACTCTGTCTACATATCTTTTACCACAGATGTGTACGAATGGATCATCTGATAACCAAGCTTTGTAAGCGTAGAATGAATCCTTTTTATATTTACGGTCAAATGTCATTAAACCTTTATGGTTTTGTCCATTTTCCCCACCTTCATTTCTTGAGTCTGCACCGAAGTCAAACATGTTCCATACATGTGTTGCCCACATATATTTTCTTGTGAAGAATTGTTTGATTAATTCTTCATGGTAGTATGCTTGATATTCTTCTGTATAGTCACCTTGTTGTGGGTCAGAAGTATGCCAGTTTAATGCTTCACAACCATATTCACTACAACCTATTGGTATGTTTGGATATTTAGCATGGAATTCGTCAAACCAAGGTCCATTCTGAGAAGTATCTCCTCCATACCATCCGAAGTAGTGATTGTATGATACTGTATCTGGTATTTGAACATATGGGTCATCCATGCTACACATAGATACACAAGCCATAGTTGTTAAACGAGTTTTGTCCATTTCATGAACTAAATCATTTAATATTACATGGTTTTCTCTTAAATCTTCATCAGAATCACCATGCATTGTTATTTCATTTGATAATCCCCATACAACTATTGATGGATGGTTGTAGTTTTGAACTACTAATTCTTTCATTTGAGT
>NZ_JADPET010000071.1 GCF_015667935.1 Clostridium sp. 1001270J_160509_D11
TTTTTGTTATTGCAGCTGTTAATGTAGTTTTACCGTGGTCAACGTGTCCGATAGTTCCTATATTAACATGTGGTTTATTTCTTTCGAATTTAGCCTTTGCCATTTTGAAATCCTCCTAAGTAATTATTTTGTTTATATATTTTTTATAAGACGAGGACGAATCCTCGTCTTTTATTTATTTTTTATTTAAATAGATATTATCTACCTTCAGCTATTTTTTTAGCTACACCAGCTGGAACTTGTTCGTAGTGGTCGAATATCATAGTGTAAGTAGCTCTACCTTGAGTAGTAGATCTTAATTCAGTTGAGTAACCGAACATTTCTGAAAGTGGAACGAATGCATTTATAACTTGTGCACCTGCTCTAGCTTCCATACCTTGGATTAAACCTCTCTTAGAGTTTATTCCACCCATAACATCTCCCATGTATTCTTCTGGAGTAACAACTTCAACTTTGAAGTATGGTTCAAGTAATACTGAATCACCTTTCTTTAAAGCTTCCTTCATAGCCATTGAACCAGCCATTTTGAATGCCATTTCTGATGAATCGACTTCATGGTAAGAACCATCGTATAATTCAACAGCAACGTCAACTACAGGATAACCTGCAACAACACCGGCTTGCATAGCACCTTGGATACCCATATCAGTTGGTCCAACATATTCTTTAGGAACAGATCCACCAACAGTTTTGTTTTCGAATACGTATCCAGCACCTGGCTCTTGTGGAGTAACTCTAAGTTTAACGTGTCCGTATTGTCCTCTACCACCTGATTGTTTAGAGTATTTGTACTCAACATCAACTGGTTTAGTTATTGTTTCTCTGTAAGCAACTTGTGGAGCACCAACATTTGCTTCAACTTTGAACTCTCTTAATAATCTATCAACGATGATTTCTAAGTGTAACTCACCCATACCACCGATTATAGTTTGTCCAGTTTCTTCGTCAGTTCTAACTCTGAAAGTTGGATCCTCTTCAGCTAATTTTTGAAGAGCAGTACCCATTTTTTCTTGAGCAGCTTTAGATTTTGGCTCTATAGCTACGTCTATAACTGGTTCAGGGAATTCCATAGATTCAAGTATGATAGCATTGTTTGGATCACATAAAGTATCTCCAGTTGTAGTATCTTTTAAACCTACTGCAGCAGCTATATCTCCTGCATAAACTTCAGTTATTTCTTGTCTTGTATTAGCATGCATTTGTAGGATACGTCCTATTCTTTCTCTCTTGTTCTTAGTAGCATTTAATACGTAAGAACCAGATTCTAAAGTACCAGAGTAAACTCTGAAGAATGCTAATTTACCAACGAATGGGTCAGTCATTATTTTGAATGCTAATGCTGAGAATGGTTCTTCATCAGAAGCATGTCTTTCAGCTTCAGTTCCATCTGGTAATACACCTTTTATAGCAGGTATATCAGTTGGAGCTGGTAAGTAGTCTATAACAGCATCTATAACTGGTTGAACACCTTTGTTTCTGTAAGCAGTACCACAGAATACTGGGTTCATTTCACATGCTATAGTAGCTTTTCTTATAGCAGCTTTTATTTCTTCTTCAGTGAATTCTTCACCTTCAAGATATTTCATCATTAATTCTTCATCAGTTTCAGCAACTGCTTCAACTAATTTTTCTCTCCACTCAGCAGCTATTTCTTTCATATCTGCAGGGATTTCAGTTTCGTCCATAACAGTACCAAGATCATCTTCGTATATTATAGCGTCCATTTTAACTAAGTCTATTATACCTTGGAATGTATCTTCTTTACCTATTGGTAATTGTACAGGTACAGCATTAGAACCTAGTCTGTCTTTCATCATTTCTACAACGTTGTAGAAGTTAGCACCAAGTATATCCATTTTGTTAACGAATGCTATTCTTGGAACTTTGTAAGTTTCAGCTTGTCTCCATACGTTTTCAGATTGAGGTTCAACCCCACCTTTAGCACAGAAAACAGCAACTGAACCGTCAAGAACTCTAAGAGATCTTTCAACCTCAACTGTGAAGTCTACGTGTCCTGGAGTATCTATTATGTTTATTCTATGATCTTTCCAAGTAGTAGTTGTAGCAGCAGAAGTTATTGTTATACCTCTTTCTTTTTCTTGCTCCATCCAGTCCATTTGAGAAGCTCCTTCGTGAGTTTCTCCTATTTTATGTGTACGCCCAGTGTAGAACAGGATTCTTTCAGTAGTTGTAGTTTTCCCTGCATCTATATGAGCCATGATTCCTATATTTCTAGTTCTTTCCAAAGGAAAATTTCTAGCCATGGTTATCCTCCTTAGATATCTCTAATATTTCGTAAATCCTAGTTGAATTCTTATATTAGAATCAAATTAGAATCTGTAGTGAGCAAATGCTTTATTTGCTTCAGCCATTTTATGAGTATCTTCTCTTTTCTTAACTGATGCTCCTGTATTGTTTGCAGCATCCATTATTTCTCTCGCAAGTTTTTCTACCATACCTTTTTCCCCACGAGCTCTTGTGTATGTTACTAACCATCTAAGACCTAAAGTTTGTCTTCTGTCTGGTCTAACTTCTATTGGAACTTGGTAGTTAGCTCCACCAACTCTTCTAGCTTTTACTTCTAAAACTGGCATTATGTTATCCATAGCTTTGTTGAATACTTCTAAAGCTTCTTCTCCAGTTTTTTCAGCTATTATATCAAAAGCATCATAAACTATTTTTTGTGCTTTTCCTTTTTTTCCGTCTATCATTAAGTTATTTATTAATTTTGTAACTACCTTACTTCCGTATACTGGATCTGGTAATACGTCTCTTTTTGGAACATTACCTTTTCTTGGCATTTTGCTTCCCTCCTTAATTATTTTTATCTTAAATCATAGGTACTCGACATATTATCACAATGCCGTATGCCATAAATATATATATATTTAAAGCACCGCACTATAATATTTCAATTTAGTAAACTCTATTATCTATTTTTTAGCAGCTTTAGGTTTTTTAGCACCATATTTAGATCTTGCTTGCATTCTCTTATCAACACCTGCAGTATCTAATGTACCTCTTAATATATGGTATCTAACCCCTGGAAGGTCTTTAACTCTTCCTCCTCTTATAAGAACAACACTATGCTCTTGTAAGTTGTGTCCTTCTCCTGGTATATAAGCAGAAACTTCTATTCCGTTTGTTAACTTAACTCTGGCAACTTTTCTTAAAGCTGAGTTAGGTTTTTTAGGAGTAACTGTTTTTACTGAAGTACAAACTCCTCTTTTTTGTGGTGAACTTGCATCAGTTGTTTTTTTGTTTAAAGAGTTGTAACTCTTTTGTAATGCTGGAGCAGTAGATTTTTTTAATAAGTCTTTTCTACTCTTACGAACTAATTGGTTAATTGTTGGCATCATCGGCACCTCCCTCTTCTAAAATTTCGATCTTTTAATGATCGCCAACTAAATCGGATATTCCTACCGATTTCCGTAGTTAAATGTTCGTTACATACACAAACATTTAATAGTTTGGTACTTAATAGTTCTTTAATTATATTAAAGCTCACTTAAAAGTTTACCCTAAACAGTAATTTAGAGTAAACTTTTAAATTCGCACTTTTACATTTTAACATCACATACAGTACATGTCAAGAATGTTTATATAACAATTCTTATAAAGATTCTTCTTCTATTTTTTCAACTGCTATGTTTCTGTATTTTTTCATTCCTGTTCCTGCTGGTATTAATTTACCTAATATAACATTTTCTTTAAGTCCTATTAGGTGGTCTTCTTTACCTTTTATAGCAGCTTCTGTTAAAACTCTTGTAGTTTCTTGGAATGATGCTGCTGATAGGAATGAATCTGTAGCAAGAGATGCTTTAGTTATACCAAGTAAAACTCTCTTAGCAACAGCTGGTCTTAATCCTTGAGATTCAGCTTCTTCGTTACATTCTTGGAATGTTAATACATCTTCATAACCACCTGGTAATAAATCTGTATCTCCTGGATCTTCAACTTTAACTTTAGATAGCATTTGTCTAACAATTACTTCTATATGTTTATCGTTGATATCAACCCCTTGAAGTCTATACACTCTTTGAACTTCTTTAACGATGTATTCTTGAACTCCGCCGATACCTTTAACTCTAACTATATCGTGTGGATTTATAGAACCTTGAGTAAGTGGATCACCAGCTTCAACAAGTTGACCTTGTTTTACTCTGACTCTTGATCCATATGGTATTTGGTAAACTTCTCTTTCACCTTCTTTAGGTACTACTATAACTTCTTTTCTCTTACCAGTTTCGTCTATTTCAACTCTACCAGTTATTTCAGATATTATAGCTAAACCTTTTGGTTTTCTAGCTTCGAAAAGTTCTTCAACCCTTGGAAGACCTTGAGTTATATCTCCTCCGGCAACCCCACCTGTATGGAATGTACGCATTGTAAGCTGAGTACCAGGTTCACCGATTGATTGAGCTGCGATTATACCAACAGCTTCACCGATATTAACTTCTTTACCAGTAGCTAAGTTTCTACCGTAACACTTAGAACAAACACCATGATGAGTTTTACAGTTAAGAACAGTTCTTATGTTAACTTTTTCGATACCTGCATTTATTATAGCTTCAGCATCGTCTTCTTGTATCATTGTGTCTGCTTCTACTAATACTTCTCCAGTTTCTGGGTGAAGTATAGCATCTCTAGTGTATCTTCCTACTATTCTATCATATAAATCTTCTATTGCTTCATTTCCATCTTTTATAGCAAAGATTTCTGTTGTTTCTTTAGTACCACAGTCATAATCTCTAACTATAACATCTTGACTGACGTCAACAAGTCTTCTTGTTAAGTAACCTGAATCGGCTGTACGTAGCGCTGTATCGGCTAACCCTTTTCTGGCACCGTGTGAAGATGTGAAGTATTCCATTACTGATAACCCTTCACGGAAGTTAGATTTAACTGGGATTTCAACTGTTTTACCAGATGCATTGGCCATCAGACCACGCATACCAGCTAACTGTCTTATCTGGTTCTTAGAACCTCTGGCTCCTGAATGTGCCATGATGTAAATGTTGTTCATTCTTTCAAGACCATTCATTAGCTCGTCTGTAACTTTTTCAGTTGTTTTAGTCCAAGTATCTATAACTTTTTCGTATCTTTCTTCGTCAGAGATTAAACCTCTTCTGAATACTTTTTCGTATTTTTCAACTTGTACTTCAGCATCTTTGATTAATGCTTGTTTTGTTGCAGGTATTTTCATATCAGCAACTGCAACTGTTATACCACCTATAGTTGAATATTTAAATCCTAGTGATTTAATATGGTCTAAAACTTCAGCAGTTATAGTGTTTCCATGTCTTCTGAAACATTTATCTATTATCTTACCTAAAGCTTTTTTATCAACTAAGTAATCTATTTCTAATCCGAATGGATCTTCTTCTCTGTTTACGAATCCTAAGTCTTGAGGTATATTTTCATTGAATATGAATCTACCTACAGTACTTTCTGTTATTCCAACTCTACCATCTTCTAAAACAATTCTCATTTTTACTGTTGAGTGTAATTCAACGGCTTTAGTTTGGTAAGCCATCATTAATTCGTTGAAGTCTTTGAATACTGTTCCAGTTCCTTTTTCTCCTCCTTGAGATTCTATTGTTAAGTAGTAACATCCTAGAACCATATCTTGAGATGGAGTAGTTATTGGAGAACCATCTTTTGGAGCAAGTATATTATTTACAGAAAGCATTAAGAATCTTGCTTCTGCTTGTGCTTCTACTGATAAAGGTACGTGTACCGCCATTTGGTCACCGTCGAAGTCGGCATTGTATGCTGTACAAGCTAGTGGATGTAATCTTATAGCTTTACCTTCAACTAAAACTGGTTCAAATGCTTGTATACCTAATCTATGAAGAGTAGGGGCACGGTTAAGTAAAACTGGATGGCTCTTAATTACTTCTTCAAGAACATCCCATACTTCTGGTTTTACTTTTTCTACTAATGATTTAGCACTTTTTATATTATGTGCATAACCTTCTTTAACTAATTTATCCATTACGAATGGTTTGAATAATTCAAGAGCCATTTTTCTTGGAATACCACATTGGTAGAATTTAAGATCTGGTCCAACAACTATAACTGAACGTCCTGAGTAGTCAACACGTTTACCAAGTAAGTTTTGACGGAAACGACCTTGTTTACCTTTAAGCATGTCTGATAAAGATTTTAATGGTCTATTTCCTGGTCCAGTAACTGGTCTACCTCTTCTACCATTGTCTATTAGAGCATCTACTGCTTCTTGAAGCATTCTTTTTTCATTTCTAACGATGATGTCAGGAGCTCCAAGCTCTAATAATCTTTTTAATCTGTTATTTCTGTTTATAACTCTTCTATATAAGTCATTTAAGTCAGAAGTAGCGAATCTACCACCATCTAATTGAACCATTGGTCTTAAATCTGGTGGGATTACTGGAATAGCTTCAAGAATCATCCATTCAGGTTTATTTCCTGATTTTTTGAATGCTTCTACTACTTCTAATCTTCTTATTGTTCTAACTCTTTTTTGACCTGTACTGTCTTTTAAATCATCTCTTAATAATTTACTTTCTTGTTCAAGGTCAATTTTCATTAATAATTTTTTAACTGCTTCAGCACCCATACCAACTTCAAAAGTATTTCCGTATTTTTCGTAATTACTTCTAAATTCTTTTTCAGTTAATAATTGTTTTTCGTTTAGTCCAGTTTCGCCTGGATCTATAACTACATATGAAGCAAAGTATAGTATTTTTTCAAGAGATCTTGGAGACATGTCTAATAATAGACCCATTCTACTTGGGATCCCTTTGAAGTACCAGATATGAGACATAGGAGCTGCAAGCTCTATATGTCCCATTCTTTCTCTTCTTACTTTAGATTTTGTAACTTCTACGCCACATCTATCACAAACTACACCTTTGTATCTAACTCTTCTATATTTTCCACAATGACATTCCCAGTCTTTTTGTGGTCCAAATATTCTT
Source organism: Clostridium sp. 1001270J_160509_D11 (assembly GCF_015667935.1). Classification (GTDB taxonomy): domain Bacteria; phylum Bacillota; class Clostridia; order Peptostreptococcales; family Peptostreptococcaceae; genus Intestinibacter. The sequence continues at coordinate 6,963 of NZ_JADPET010000071.1, forward strand.
TCACAGAATAGACCGTCTTTTTCTGGTTTTAAAGTACGGTAATTAATTGTTTCTGGTTTTTTAACTTCTCCTCTAGACCATTCTCTTATACGTTCTGGAGAGGCTAAACCTATTTTTATCGACTCGAAATTGTTTAATTCAAACAAGGAGTTCTCTCCCTTCTATTTGATATTTATTTTATTATAAAACTATATTTCAAAATCACTGTTGTCTTCATCGCCAAAGCCACTGAAATCAAAATTTAAATTATCGTCTACTTCTTCAACATCATAATCCATATCTTCTACTAAATCTTCGTCAGCATCATCAAGATCTTCTATAACGTGAGATTCCTCAACTTCTCTTTCATCGCTAACTAGACTTAATTCGAAGTTTCCATCAACTTCATCATCTAAATCAGTTGATTCTCTAACTTCTAGTTCTTCGTCTTCTTCACTAAGAACTTTAACATCAAGACATAAACTTTGAAGTTCTTTTATAAGAACTTTGAATGATTCAGGTATTCCTGGTTCAGGAATGTTTTCACCTTTAACTATTGCTTCATAAGTTCTTACACGACCTACTACGTCGTCTGATTTAACAGTAAGTATTTCTTGAAGTATGTGTGCAGCTCCGTATGCTTCTAGAGCCCAAACCTCCATCTCACCGAATCTTTGTCCACCGAATTGTGCCTTACCACCAAGTGGTTGTTGAGTTACTAGTGAGTATGGTCCTGTACTTCTTGCATGTAATTTTTCATCAACTAAGTGATGTAGTTTTAAGTAGTACATGTATCCTACTGTTATTCTGTTATCAAATGTGTCACCTGTTCTACCATCATATAATGTTAATTTACCGTCTCTTGGGTAACCTGCTTCTTCTAAAGCATCCATTATATCAGTTTCTTTTGCACCATCAAATACTGATGTAGCAACATGCCATCCTAATTTCTTAGCAGCAAGTCCTAAGTGCATTTCAAGTACCTGACCGATATTCATACGAGATGGTATACCTTGTGGATTCAGAACTATATCCATAGGTGTTCCGTCTTCCATAAATGGCATGTCTTCTTCTGGTAATACTCTTGAGATAACCCCTTTGTTACCATGACGTCCGGCCATTTTATCTCCGACTTTTATTTTTCTCTTCTTAGCTATATAACATCTAACTAATTCGTTTACACCTGGTGATAAATCATCACCATTTTCTCTTGTAAAGACTTTAACGTCAACTATTATACCTGATTCACCATGAGGTACTTTTAGAGATGTATCTCTAACTTCTCTAGCTTTTTCACCGAAGATTGCACGAAGTAATCTTTCTTCAGCAGTAAGTTCAGTTTCTCCTTTTGGAGTTACTTTACCAACTAATATATCTCCTGAATCTACTTCAGCACCTATTCTGATTATACCTCTGTCGTCTAAGTTTTTGATTGCACTTTCACCAACGTTTGGTATATCTTTAGTTATTTCTTCTGGTCCTAGTTTTGTATCTCTAGCTTCACATTCATATTCTTCTATATGAATAGTTGATAATCTATCTTCTTTTACAAGTCTTTCATTAATTAAAACGGCATCCTCGTAGTTATAACCTTCCCAAGTCATAAACGCGATTAAGCAGTTTCTACCTAATGCTATTTCACCTAAATCTGTAGCTGGACCATCGGCTATAACATCACCTACTTTAACTTCTTCACCTTTGTTTATGATAGGTGTTTGGTTTATACAAGTACCGTGGTTTGAACGCTTGAATTTAAGTAATTTATATCTATCTCTATTTCCGTCTTCTCTTTTGATTATTATTTCATCAGCTGTTACTCTTTCAGCTATACCACTGTTTTTAGCAACAACAACAGCACCAGAGTCTTTTGCAGCTCTGTACTCAACTCCTGTACCTATGATTGGTGCTTCTCTTCTCATTAGAGGCACTGCTTGACGTTGCATGTTGGCTCCCATTAGGGCTCTATTGGCATCGTCATTTTCAAGGAATGGTATCATAGCAGTTGCTATAGATACAACTTGTTTAGGAGATATATCCATGAAGTCAACTCTTTCAGTTGGAACAAGTTCAACTGTACCATTTACAGTTCTACATACAACCTTTGAGTTTATGAAGCTACCATCTTCATTTAATGGTTCATTTGCTTGCACTCTTATGAATAAATCTTCTTCATCTGCAGTAAGATAATGTATCTCATCTGTCATTTTTCCTGTTTCTTTATCATATTTTCTGTAAGGAGATTCGATGAATCCATACTCATTTATTTTAGCATAAGTACTCAGTGAGTTTATAAGACCGATATTTGGTCCCTCTGGAGTCTCTATCGGACACATTCTACCGTAGTGAGAATGATGAACGTCACGCACTTCGAATCCAGCTCTTTCTCTTGAAAGACCTCCTGGTCCTAATGCTGATAATCTTCTTTTATGTGTTAATTCAGATAATGGGTTAGTTTGGTCCATGAACTGAGATAACTGTGAACTACCAAAGAATTCTTTGATAGCTGCTGAAACTGGTCTTATGTTCACTAATGCTTGTGGAGTTATAGCTTCCATGTCTTGAACAGTCATTCTTTCTCTTATAACTCTTTCCATTCTTGAAAGACCAATTCTAACTTGGTTTTGTAATAATTCCCCAACTGATCTTATTCTTCTGTTACCTAAATGATCTATATCATCTATGTTTCCTATACCGAAGAATAGGTTGAATTCATAACTTATAGACGCAATTATGTCGTCTAATAATATATGTTTAGGAATTAATTCTTTTCTTCTTATTTTAATGCTTTCTTTTATTTCTTCTTCATCACTATATTCATCTAAAATTTCTTTTAATGTTGGATAGTGAACTTTTTCTTTTATATTTAAATCATCTATATCAAAATCTATATGTGCTTTTATATCAACAAAGTTATTTCCTATTACTTTGACTTTTTTATCTTCGTCAGTTTTTATAGTAACTGTGTTAATACCTGAATTTTGTATCTTCCAAGCATCATCATAACTTATTTTTTCATCAGCTTTTACGAAAACTTCTCCAGTTTCTGGGTTGATTATATCGTCATAAGCTACTCTATTCATTATTCTATAAGCTAAAGCAAGTTTTTTATTGAATTTATATCTACCTACTTTTGCTAAATCGTATCTTTTTGCATCAAAGAACAATGCATTGATTAATGAAGATGCACTTTCAACTGTTGGTGGTTCGCCTGGTCTTAATTTTTTATAAATTTCAACTAAACCTTCCTCAACATTTGTAGTGTTGTCTTTTTCTAATGTTGCCATTAGTCTTTCATCTTCACCTAAAAGTTCTATTATTTCAGCATTTGTTCCTATTCCTAAAGCTCTTAATAATACTGTAACTGGTTGTTTTCTTGTTCTATCCACTCTAACAGAAATAACGTCATTAGAATCAGTTTCATATTCTAACCAAGCACCTCTATTAGGTATAACAGTAGAAGATATTAGTTTTTTACCAGTTTTATCTCTTTCTAGAGCATAATATACACCAGGTGATCTAACTAATTGACTTACGATAACTCTTTCCGCTCCGTTTATTACGAAAGTCCCTCTCTCTGTCATTAGCGGGAAGTCTCCCATAAATACTTCTTGTTCTTTTATTTCTCCAGTTTCTTTATTAATAAGTCTTACTTTTACTTTTAGAGGCGCACAATATGTAGCATCTCTTTCTTTACATTCTTCAATGTCATATTTAGGCTTATCATCTAGAGAGTAATCTACGAACTCTAATATTAAATTACCTGTATAATCCTCAATTGGAGAAATATCATTAAAAACTTCTTTTAAACCTTCTTCTAAAAACCACTTATAAGAATCTACTTGTATTTCTATAAGATTTGGTAAATCAGCTATTTCCTTTATTTTAGAAAAGCTCATTCTCTTTCTCTTACCTATCGTGACAGGATATGGCATTCACTTTTCACCTCTCAATAATTAAAAATAAAACCATTGTCATACTAAACGCATCTAGTAATTTTAGCACATTTCTTATTTTTTTTCAATATTACATAGTATATAATTTAAAATTTATATATCTTCAAATTTATATACTATATATATTGAAATTAAAATAAACAAATATGCATAAAAACCTTACTCTATTTAGTATGCACATAATTTTATGTATTAATTCCATTTTTTCGTAATTTTTTTATAAAGTTGAGAATAGAGAATACAAAACGAGGTTGCCTTATATTCTCTATTCTCAACTTTATTTCTTAAATTTATTAATAAATTCAAAAAAGGTGTCCTACCGAGACACCTTTTTCTTAAAAAAATTATTTAAGTTCTACTGATGCACCAGCAGCTTCTAATTTTTCTTTTATTTGTTCAGCTTCTTCTTTAGAAGCTCCTTCTTTAAGAGTTTTAGGAGCGTTGTCTACTAAATCTTTAGCATCTTTTAATCCTAAACCAGTTACTTCTCTAACTGCTTTTATAACTCCAACTTTTGATGAACCAGCACCTGCTAATATTACATCGAATTCAGTTTTTTCTTCAGCAGCAGCAGCTCCACCAGCAGCACCAGCAACCATTACTGGAGCAGAAGCAGATACACCGAATTTTTCTTCAGCAGCTTTTACTAATTCATTTAATTCTGTAACTTTCATTTGTTCTATAGCTTCTAATATTTGTTCTATTGTCATTTTTAGCACCTCCGAATTTTTTCACTAATTTTTATTATTTATAATCTTATTTTCTAAATTTAACTGACAATTAAGCTTCTTGACCTTCTTGTTTTTTCACTAGAGCATCTAGTAAATATACGAAGTTTGACATTGGAGCTTTTAAGCTTCCAAGTAATTTTGCAAGAAGAACTTCTCTTGGTGGTATATTTGCGAACTCAACTATTTGAGCTTCGTTGTAGAATGTTCCTTCTACTACACCCATTTTTAATTGCATTTTTGGATGAGCATCCATAAATTCTTTTATAACTCTAGCTGGAGCTATTGGATCGTCATAACCGAATGCTATAGCATTAGTTCCAACTAATAACTCATCGTTGAATTCAGCTATTCCAACTTCTTTAGCAGCTCTTCTTACTAAAGTGTTTTTATAAACTTTGTATTCAACACCAGCTTCTCTCATTTTCTTTCTTAACTCTGTAACTTCTTCAACAGTTAAACCTTTGTAGTCAACAACTATTGTAGAAGATGATTTTTGTAGTTTTTCAACTATTTCAGCAACAACTTGTGATTTCATTTGTATAGCTTCTCTCATCAGTGTGCACCTCCTTCGCAAAAGTATATTCACCGTACAATTAAAAAAGCTTTTATTTCTAACACAATGGTAGACATAAAAGCTCTAGTTTCATTTATCTAAAACCTCGGCAGGAAATTAAGCTCTCGCACCTACTGTCTACGGCAAATCTATTCGTTTTTAACATCAACAAGAGATATTATAACATTTGTGTTTGACTATGTCAATAAATATTATTCAGATACTCTTGCAGGATTTATTTTTACTCCAGGTCCCATAGTTGAAGTAACTGTTACACTTCTTAAGTATTGACCTTTAGCAGCAGATGGTTTAGCTTTTATTATAGCGTTCATTAAAACGTTGAAGTTTTCAGCTAATTTTTCTCCACCGAAAGATACTTTACCTATAGCAACGTGGATTATGTTGTTTTTGTCTAATCTGTATTCAACTTTACCAGCTTTTATTTCTTCAACAGCTTTAGTAACGTCGAATGTAACTGTTCCTGATTTTGGGTTTGGCATTAAACCTTTTGGTCCTAATACTCTACCTAATCTACCTACTACACCCATCATGTCTGGAGTAGCAACTACTACATCAAAATCGAACCAGTTTTCTTTTTGTATTTTTTGTACTAAGTCTTCAGCACCTACGAAATCTGCTCCTGCAGCTTCTGCTTCTTTAGCTTTTTCACCTTTAGCGAAAACTAAAACTTTTTTAGTTTTACCAGTTCCGTGAGGTAATACTATTGCACCTCTAACTTGTTGATCAGCGTGTCTTGAGTCAACACCTAATTTAACGTGAGCTTCAACAGTTTCATCGAATTTAGCAGTAGCTATTTCACTTACTAAAGTTAAAGCTTCTTTAGAATCATATAATCTGTTTCTATCTATTTTTCCTAATGCTTCTACATATTTTTTGCTTTTTTTAGCCATTTTATAAATCCTCCTTGTGGTTATTGTCGGCATTCGCCTCCCACTTCTAACGAAGTGTCTAATTAAAATTAGTCTTCTACTACGATACCCATACTTCTAGCAGTACCAGCTACCATGCTCATTGCAGCTTCTACTGATGCAGCATTTAAGTCAGGCATTTTTAATTCAGCTATTTCTCTTATTTGAGCTGAAGTTAATGTTGCAACTTTGTTTTTATTTGGCTCACCTGAAGCTCTATCTAAACCAGCAGCTTTTTTAAGTAATACTGCAGCAGGTGGAGTTTTTGTTATGAATGAGAATGATCTATCTTGGTATACAGTTATAACAACTGGTATTATCATTCCTGCTTGATCTGCAGTTTTAGCATTGAATTCTTTAGTGAATCCCATTATGTTAACTCCGTGTTGCCCTAATGCTGGACCAACTGGTGGAGCTGGAGTAGCCTTTCCTGCAGGTATTTGTAATTTTATTTGACCTATAACTTTTTTAGCCATATTGATCGCACCTCCTCAAATTTCTTCCAACTATATTGTTTCTATGCTTTTTAAATCCAATTCTAATGATACTTCATTACCAGTAGATGAATTCATGCACACTTTTACTGTCTCGTTTTTAAGATCGATCTCTTTTACAATTCCGCTTTGTCCTTTGAATAAACCGTCACGAACGTTGATTACTTCACCAACTTCGATTTCAGTACGTTTTTCGCCTATTTTATCTAAGTCGATACCCATAGACTTAACTTCTTCTTCACTTAGTGGAACTGGTTTAGATCCTGGTCCTACGAATCCCGTAACACCTTTTGTATTTCTTACAATATACCATGATTCGTCAGTTATTATCATGTTGATAAGAACGTAACTTGGGTATATTTTTCTTTGTCTTACTTTTTCTTTTCCTGTTTTTGTAGTTTCAATTACATCTTCAGTAGGGACAATGACTTGTTTTATATAATCTTCCATTCCCCTGTTTTTAACTGTATTTTCTATGGTAGCTTTAACTTTATTTTCATGTCCTGAATAAGTATGAACTACATACCATTTTGCATCTTGTATTTCCGACATTTACATTCTCCTTTTTTCTATTTTATTATTAGCGCTAAGGCTCCTGATAGAAGCGTATCTAAGGCCCATACTAAAATAGTAAACGAAATAATTGTAGCTAAAACTATACCTGTGTTCTTTAGTAACTCTGTCTTAGTTGACCAAGTTACTCTTTTTAATTCTGCTATAGTTTCCTTAATATAAGTAACTAAACTGAATCTTTTCTTAGTAGATTCATTTTTTTTGACTTCCTGAGTTTTCATAATATTACTCACATCCTTAAAATATAACTATTTTGTTTCTTTATGAGTAGTATGTTTTTTACAGAATTTACAATATTTTTTTAATTCTATTCTGTCTGGGTTATTTTTTTTGTTTTTTGTAGTGTTGTAGTTTCTTTGTTTGCATTCAGAACATGCTAAAGTAACTCTTACTCTCATTTGCTACACCTCCAACTTTTAATACAATAATATATATATATTGTTATATAATATTTTGAAATTAATTATCAAAATACTATTACCTTCCTTTAACCATTACTTTGTATAAGTTATCACAAATTTAAAGTTGTGTCAATGTTTTTGTTTGTTTATTTACTAAAAAAAGAGGAGTCAAAAAACCCCTCTTTTCTCTATATATCTGAAAAATTAATTATCCTATTATAGATTATTCTATTATAGATGCTACAACACCAGATGCTACTGTTCTACCACCTTCTCTTATAGCGAATCTT
>NZ_JADPET010000072.1 GCF_015667935.1 Clostridium sp. 1001270J_160509_D11
AATTCACATTCTACCAACTCCCGTTTATATTAATGAGAAAACAAATTTATATATCAATCTCAAATATTTATTTCAATAATTCATTTTATACTATTTCCTGCATTGGGGTTATATGCAGGAAATTTTTTTTGATATGAAGCTAGGCTTTTTGTGCCTCGGCTATTTTTTTTGTATTTCTATTGTCTAGTTCTTGCTTTAATTCTTTTAAATATGGAGAGAATTGAACTTTGTCTGCACCATAAGTAAATTGTAAGTCGTATTCTAGAGGAATCCAAGTGCTTATGTCGGCTTCGTTGTGTTGGATTACGGCTTCTAGATTATCAAGGGCTTTGTAAAGTTTTGCTTCTCCAGTTTTTAATTCTATCATTTCTGTTAAAAGATCTGAGAATTCTTCGCGATATGGTTCTGGAAATGTTGAAACCCAGTTGAAGAATACTTCATCTTCTTTTTGGCTGTCTTCTTCTTTTTTATCAAATGCAGGTATATCACCTGTGAATGCTTCTCCTAAGTCGTGGATTAAGCACATGCGAATTACTTTGTCCATGTCTAGTTCAGGAAATTCATCACGCATTAATAAGGCCATTAATGCAACACGCCAGCTGTGTTCTGCGACGCTTTCGTGGCGGCCTGAAGATGTCCATGAATGTCTTGTGTTACATTTTAGTTTTTCGGCTACTTTTAAAATTTCTAAAAATGTTGATGTATTCATATGAATTTCCCCCTGTCAAATTTCTTTATAATAGTATAACAAATAAAATTTGATATGACTATGACCATTAACTAGAAGAAGTTATTTATTTTTAAATTTATAAAGGTAAAAATAAATGTGGTTATTGTAACAAAGTTCTACATTATTTATAATAATTTTAGAATTAAATAATAAAGATATCTATTTGATATAAGATATTTATTAAATAAGAAGATAGCTAACATATTGAGTTAATATAGGATATTTATTTAATACAAGATAGCTAATATATTTATTCGATATAAGATACCAAAGATATCTATTTAATAAGAGACAGAATAAAATTTAAAAATGGACAGTATAAAAAGGAGGAAATTATGTCATATATCGAGATAATAGACGAGTATAAGAGGTACCAGGTGGGGGACAGTGTGGTTGCTGCTAACAATGGTGTTAGTTTTTCAATAGAAAAGGGGGAATTTGTTATAATTCTTGGACCGAGTGGAGCAGGAAAGACAACTGTGCTTAATATTCTTGGTGGAATGGATAATTGTGATGAGGGCCAAATTATAATTGATGGTGTTGATATTGCTAAGTTTAATAAAAAACAGCTTACGAATTATAGACGTTATGATGTGGGATTTGTTTTTCAATTTTATAATTTAGTTCAAAATTTGACGGCGAAGGAAAATGTGGAGCTTGCAACTCAGATTTCAAAAGATGCTCTTGATGTTGATGAAACGCTTGAGCTTGTTGGGCTTGGGCACAGAAAAAACAACTTCCCATCACAACTTTCTGGTGGTGAACAGCAGAGGGTTTCGATAGCGAGGGCAATTGCGAAAAATCCAAAGTTACTTTTATGTGATGAGCCGACGGGTGCGCTTGATTATAAAACTGGGAAACAGGTTTTAAAAACGTTACAAGACACGTGTAAAAGAACGCAGACAACAGTAATTGTAATAACTCACAATTCGGCTCTTGCTCCAATGGCGGATAGGGTTATCCATATAAGGGATGCGAAGGTTAAGGAAATTAATATAAATGAAAATCCAGTATCAGTTGATGATATAGATTGGTAGGATGTGATATGGCAAAAAATAAGACTTATAATAAATCAATCAAAAGGGAAATTGCATCTTCAAAGGCGAGATTTATCTCAATAATGGCGATAATTTTTTTAGGAGTTGCTTTTTATGCAGGGATTAAATCGAGTGGGCCTGATCTTGAAAAAACAATAAATGATTATTTTAATGAGAGAGGGCTTATGGACAGTAAGATTGTTTCGAGTCTTGGTCTTAATGAAAATGATTTAAAATTGTTAGAAGATAACGATAAAATAAGCGACTATTATGCTACAAAAAGCGTGGATGTAAATATGACAAACACGAAAAATGTTGTCAAATTTATGGAGTACAAACAAAATTCGACTATGAATAAGTTAGAAGTTGTTGAAGGAAGAATGCCTAAAAATAGTGGTGAAATTGCACTTGATGAGCAGGCATTGAAAGACAACCCTAATTTAAAAATTGGCGATACTTATAAAGTAGAATCGGACGAAGAGACGGAAGCATATTTTAAAAAGAAATCTTTTAAAATAGTAGGTTTTGTGCAAAGTCCAATGTATATAGACTACCTTTCGAGGGGGACAACGACTGTCGGAAAGGGAAGTATAGACTATTTCGCGGTGATAAATAGCAAAGACTTAGACCTAGACACATATACAGAAATCTATGTGAGATTTGCAAATACGGCCAAGTTAGGTGCGTATAGTGATGAGTATAAAGAGACAATGGAGAAAAATACAAAATACCTTGAGGATTTATATTCAAAAAGGCAAGTTGAGCGAATTGAAGAAGTGAAAGCTGATGCTAAAAAATCTATGGAAGATGAAATGCAAAAACAGATGGAGCAGATGATGAAATCATCTGGACAAGGAGTTTTAAATCAGCAAAGTAGTGAAGTTGCAAATCAACAAAATAGCGAGATTATAAATCAGCAAAGTAGTAATGTTAATCAAGATGGTAGTCAGCTTTCAGGAGGAAATTTATCTTATCAAGGGGCAGGAATGGCGACTAATCAGTCGACGATTATTGATGAGAAGTTAAGTGAGTTGGATAAGCAGCTTGCGGGAAGTAAGTACTATTATTTTGATAGGGAAGACAACTCGGGTTATTCGACTTATAAGGGATCGATTGAGAGTTTGGACAAGATTGCGTCTGTGTTTCCTGTGTTCTTCTTCTTGGTTGCGGCGTTGATTTGTTTGACGACTATGACGAGAATGGTGGAGGAAAATCGTACGGAGATAGGTACGTTGAAGGCACTTGGTTATAGAGATTATGAGATAGCTAAAAAGTTTATCGTGTATGCAACGTCAGCAACCCTGGCGGGAAGTGCGCTTGGAATTGCTGTTGGGTGCGGGATACTTCCGCAGATAATAAGCCAAGCCTACGGCTCTGCGTTTATGTTACCAAAAGTTAAACTACAGCTATATCCATCATATATAATACAGTCGGTGTTATGCTCGCTAGTTTGTACAGTAGGAGCGTCGATATTTGTATTAAAACAAGAACTTCATGAACAACCATCAGCGTTGATGAGGGTTAAGGCTCCAAAAGTAGGGAAAAAAATCTTGCTTGAGAGAATAACTCCAATTTGGAAAAGATTAAACTTCAACCAAAAGGTAACTTGCAGAAATCTTTTCAGATATAAACAAAGAATGTTGATGACGATTATAGGAATAGCTGGGTGTACAGCTATATTAATAGCAGGGTTGGGACTTCAATATTCAAACGACAATGTAAGCGATATACAGTTTGGCAAGATAATAAAATACGATGCACTTGTAGTATTTGGTGAAGATTCGACACAAGAAGACGACAAGGAATACGAAGATAATCTAAAAAACTTGCCTGAATACAAAAGCAGCTTAAATGTATATCAAGACTCAGTTACGTTTAATAAAAAGACAATAAGCAAGCAAACGGCGACTATGTATGTACCAGAAAAACCGAAAGAATTATCTAAGTATATGGGATTATACAACAGGGAGACTGGTGAAAAGTATGAGTTAAGCGACGATGGGGCTATTATAAATGAAAAATTAGCGAAACTTTTAGATGCAAAAGTTGGCGACGAGATAGTTATGAGAGATTCTGAAAATAATCCATATAAAATAAAAGTCGATCATATTATGGAGAATTATTCAGGACACTATGTATATTTATCACCGACATATTACAACAAGGTATTCGGACAAAAAGCGAGCTATAACGCGCAACTTTTAAACTTTAAAGACAATGTAGATGACGAGGATAAAGTAGCCGAAAAAATAATGAACAACAACAAAGTCACAAATGTGACATTAGCATCTAAGATAAGAAGCATAAGTGAATCAGCGGACTTAGGTCTAGTTATGTTAGTTATTATAGGTGCATCGGGAAGTTTAGCATTTGTCGTTTTATACAATCTTATAAATATAAATATATCTGAGCGTATAAGAGAGATTTCGACAATAAAAGTGCTAGGTTTCTACGACAATGAAGTAGACATGTATATATTCAGAGAGAATATAATTCTAACTCTTTTAGGAATTCTTGCAGGCTCTGTATTAGGTCGATTCTTATATTTATTCCTAGTCAGCACGTCAGAACTCGACAATATGATGCTGATACCAGTAGTTCATATGGTGACTTATGTAATAGCGGGGATCATCACAATGATTTTCGCCGTATGTGTTATGTTTATGATGCATATAAGATTGAAAAACATAAATATGATAGATGCATTAAAATCAGTCGAATAGAAGAGAGCAGAATAAAAGTAAGCAAAAGTAGGTGTATATAAAAATACCCCTACTTTTTTTAATTATAAGGAAATTATATATTATCTGGTTTGTGGATAATGTATAATTTCCAACCTATTAACTAAAGCAACGGACACAGTCGTTGGCGCCATGAACGAAGTGAATTTTTTTATTTTACAGGTGGGAGTAATATAAGCAAAGCCAGGTTCAAAAAATTTTCAAATTTATTTGATTATTTTTCGAACAATTTTAATGTATAATTATAGTATGGGCAGTTTTAGTTCGAGCATAAATATAGTCTAATTTAATTAAAAAAGATAGATTATTTATAAAAAGGGGGAAGATAAAATGAATGTTATAGGTCAAGTTGTTGAGCACAAATCTCTTGGGGAGGGGAAAATTTGTGATCATAAAATCAGAGAGAGAGAGTCATATATTATCGTTGATTTCTCTGGTGACCAAAAAGAATTCCAATTCCCAGATATTTTTAAAAACATTATTAGAGCGAAGGACGAAAAATTCAAGGCTTATGTGGCTGATTTGGTACAAAAAAAGGAAGATATAGATAGAAAAGAGGCAATCATCAGACAAAGAGAGATTGAAAAAGAACAGAAAAATCTTATTAGGGATGAGCCGATAATTAGAAAGATAAAAGTAGGAAAGAGAGCGAAAAAGGAAGGTAAGAAAATAACTTCTACAAAGGAAAAGGGCAAGCATAACAAGAGTGACAAAGGGCATAATATAGCATTTAAGTGCAATTATTGTGATGGTGGTAAGTCCAGCGAACAAGTTGGATTTAGTGGGATATGTAGTAACAGAACGATTGCTCAAAATATCGATAGGGGCAGGGGCGAATGGTGCAAATTCCAAGACTGCGCATGTCGACATTATTACGACAATATGATTGATAGAGATGAGTTGGAGCAAATTTATGAAGATGAGGGTATTTGCTATGAAAGTGATTTGTTGAAAAATTGGACTGCATATGCAGGCGCTACCCTCGATGAAAAAAGTGAGTCAGTTCCAAGAAGAATAGTCGGAGCGAAGGAAAATCACCTTGCAATCTTAACAACTGTAAATCCAGACATGGCAGAAGACAAGCGATATATATTTGCGGTGTTTTTGATTGATGAGGTGTTTGCGGGCGATCCTGAAAATAACGAAGAAGGATACGTTATGTCGGCTCCAAAATCGAGATATAGAATAAAACTTTCAGAAGGTGAAGCGAAAAAAATGCTCTTTTGGAATTATTACAGCAACAGCGGAAAAAAGGAAAACACAAGATGGGGAACTGGCTTGTTTAGATATATGACAGACCAAATGGCAGTACAAGTTTTGAGAGATATTGCAGACATGAAAAAGGGTACAAAGTACGAAAAATCTGCAGATGACCTTCTAAAATATTTTTGCAGCATAAACAATATCGACTTAACAAGTATAGGCCCCGAAGTAGGCGCATTAAAACAAAGTGAGTAATATAAATTTGGCGTTATTATCATATATTTTCCCTAAAAAATAAAGGACAATCTATGACATTTAAAAATAATCATTTAATATCATACACGACCTGCTCTATGAATAAATTATAAATAGGTGTGGATAATTTTGATATAAATTTGAGCAGATTATTGTTAAAACCAATTTTATCAAAAAATAAAAATGGGGGTAAAATATATGAATAATAACCAAGTGCCACAAAACACAGATAAAGGATTAAAAAATATTTTACTTGGAACACAAATGCAAAAAAATACTATCGCAATAATCGCGGGAGTTGTAGGAATTATCTCGTTGTTTTTACCATATGCAAAAGCACAGGCTTTTGGATTTTCTCAAAGCGTGTCATATATACAAACTGGTAACGGCATCGTCTTATTAATACTTATTTTGATTGCAATGGGAGCGTATATTGTAAGAAGGGGAGGAATTGGTTTTATTTTATCAGCAATAGCAGCGCTTTTAACTATAGTCGATTTTATGTCTATAGCTAGTGTTGTTCAGGATTCATACGGAATAGCATCACATGGAATGGGAGCATATTTAGCAGTTATCGCAACAATAGCAATGACTGTAGCCGCATTTATAGGAGCTAATTCGATTATAAATAACAAATGATTTAAATAATTTTAGATATATAGTTTGATTAAGCAGTGCTTGTGCGCTGCTTAATTTAATTTTTATGCATTCTATTCAATTTATTTTAATTTTAATGTGCGCTACATTATTAATTTTAATGTACGCTAGCTAATTTATTTTAAAATGATATTCATTATCAAACACACCCCCAAGAATGCTATAATTTAAATAAGAAAAGGGGTGTTATTTATGAGTTTTGATGAATTACTCAAAATCCTATTAATATTTAAATAATGTTTCGATGCTGGAATATTGTGGTATACTACAATTAAAGACCAAAATGGGAGGGGTATAACATGATAGAAATAATAAAACCAGAAGAAATATTAGCAGAGTTAGAAAGAATAACTCAAAAGGATCTAGAATGTATATATATCACAACAAATGCATTCGATATATATTTAAATGATGCGAGTTCGCTAAAGATGGACACAAACAAGGGGATAACTGGTATATATTTCAACACAAATGTGAACATGGAAAAATTCAAAGTAGATTCTATTGAAAAATTAGTACATGCAACAGAAGCATTTGACATGTTTACTGAGTATTATGATGAAGATGACGAATACGACTATTACAGAATTGACTTCAAAGACAGCGAAGTAAAAATATTCTTTAATAATGAACTATAAAACGAAAGGCTAGGTAGCAATACCTGGTCTTTTTATATTAAAAAACTATATGTTGGAATAAAATACAAATGAATATAAAAAACGTTATAATATAAATAGGCATAATTACGATATACTAAAAATAATTTTTATGGGGTTGTATAGAGTAGTTATTGATAAGAGATAAAATGGGAAAAGGGAATATTAAAGGAGAAATTTAGCATTATGGAACAATTAAACAACAATGTGATAGGGGAGTTTTTTGAAAAATTAGGAATACTAGAGGAAAATGATAGAGATGAATTTTTCAAGAAAATAGATGAAAAGCATAAGGTGAATTTAACACAAGATTTGGATTTGGCAGTAGCTCTTAGAAAAGATAAAGGAAACGGAAAAATATACACGGTAAAAAATAAAGATTTAGAAACAACTATGGATTTTGCCGGATATTACTATGATTTATATAGACAATTTTTTGCATGGTTTATAGATTTTAAAAATTCATATGATAAAAACCTAGATGGAAAGAAAATACTTGATTTAGGATGTGACAATGGTATAACTACTTGTTTTATTGCAAATCTTTATCCAAATTCAGAAATAATTGGTGTGGATAAGTGTAAAAAGGGAATTAAATGTGCAGAGGAAATAGCTCAAAAACTAGGGGTTGAGAATGTAAAGTTTGAAGCAGTTGATGCAAAAAAAGTGGACAAATTCTTTAAAGAAGAAAAATTTGATTTAGTTATATCTAATAGATCAATGCTTGAAATTACTAATTTACCTAAATTAAAAAGCTTTTGGAGCATAGATGAGGTTGAAAATTCAATAGTTGTTGCAAATAGTGTACTTAAATTCTTCAAAAGCGTAGAAAAGGTAATGACACATGATGCAAAACTTATAACATTCGAGAGATTAGATGGTCTTGAAGAGATATTAAACTTTATAAAATCTATGCATGCATCAGGATTATATGCAGATACAGATGCTATGTGTAAAATCCAATTTAACGAACTTAATGATGTTGAACAAATGCCACTTATAGTATTTGATAAAACTGAAAGAGATGAAATAGGATTTTATGATGCTATTGAAATATATAATAAACTTCCAATTTTAAATAAACAAAAAGACATAGAAGACGAATTTGCAATAGAACTACAATTTAAAGCACTTGGCGAAAAAGAATTAGTATATGGTACACAAATAGACTATAAAACTGGAGTAGGTAGTGAGAGAAGAGAAGTTTGGAAAGTTGGAGATAAATATGTAACTTACAAATACAGTAATGTTGGCCGTAGAGAATTAGTAACAGAAGGAATAGAAAAAGATAAAGCTATAAATGAAATCAGAGCAATGTCTAACTTTATCGGAAGAATTGGTCATAAGGTTACAGAATATCATAGTATAGAAGAGAGAGAAAAACTTGTAAAATAGATAAAAACTCCCATGTTGATTTAAATTTCGATGTGGGAGTTTTTAATATATTTGATTTATTTTAGATTTTAGATGATTGCAATATTATACGCATTTTGCGAAGTTAATATAAAGTCTATTACATAAGCCTGTGAAACTGTCAATATATAATTAAAATGGATTGAAAATAGATTCTGATAGCTAACTTAGTGATTAATAATATATAATATAATTAAGTTCGCAATTGTTATATATTACGAATGAAATGAAGGGGGGAATTAGTATGTTGAAAATTTCATTATTTATGTCATGTGCATTATTATTCGTATCATGTATGTTTTTTCTTCTTAAAGATAAAGCATCCATATTAATCACTGGATATTATTTCATATCAAAAAATGAAAGAGAATTATATGATGAATTTAAACTAAGTAAAGATTATGGAATAATAATGTTAAAATTAGCTTTAATACTTTTAGTAGGAGCAATTGGCTATGTTCTAATATCTAAATTAGTTTTATGGATATCGATTGTTATTTGGATTGTATACTTTGTGAAATTTACTGTTACTTTTAGATTTGATAAGTATAAAATTAATACTAATAATTAATTTTATTAGTATTAAACAATATTAATATATTGCGAATCACTTACAACAAATTAAACAAGCATGCCTTAGTATCTGTTGACATTACTAAGACATGCTTATTTTTTTTATTATCATACAGATTTTATTATAATTTTCTTATGCTTCTGCATCACATAATTCATGGTTAGGGGCATCATTTGTTTCTTCTTTTTTAAATAATGTTCTCGACAAGAAGAATAAATAAACACCACATATTACGATTTGAACAATTGTAGATGATGGAGTTGCAAGACCAACTCTAAATAAAGAAACTGGTTCAATTTTACTCATAACATAAGCAACAGGTATTCTCACGAAGAACGCACCGACTATACCTTGAATCATTACGATTGTTGTTTTTCCACATCCATTTAAGAAACCAATCATGCAGAATAAAAATGCAGTAAAGAAGCAGTCTATTGCATATGATTTTAGATAATCCCAAGCAGCAAGAATAACTTCATGATCAGTAGAGAATATCGAAGAAAGCATATCTCCTTTGAAAAATGCCAAGAAGAACATGCAAACACCACAGCATAATGAAGTTCCAATTGCATAAATAAGTGCTTTTTTTGCTCTGTCGTATTTTTGTGCTCCGTAGTTTTGTGCCACAAATGCCGAAACACCTTGTGAGAATGACGATGGAACAAGCATTATAAACGCCGCTAGTTTTTGGGCAACACCCATACCAGCTGATGGAACAACACCCATAGAATTACCAATCATTACGATTACTAAGAATGATATTTGAACAAGTAGTTCTTGTAGAGCTATCGGTGCACCGAATTTTATTATTTGTGAAGTTAGCCCTTTGTGGAATTTTATGCTTTTTAGCGAAAACTCAAAAGGCAATCCTCTTTTTGCGATTATTACTAGCGATAAAATAACGCTGACAGCTTGTGCAAGAACAGTTGCAAACGCAGCCCCAGTAGATGCCATATTAAAATAACCGACAAATACTAAATCGCCTACAATATTTACAATACATGCTATTAAAACAGTCATAAGTGGAGTTTTTGCATCTCCAAGCCCTCTAAAAATACCGCCGATTACGTTGTATGCAACTATAAAAATAGACCCAGCACAACAAATTCTGATATAAGTTGAAGTGCTATCAAATGCCTCTTTTGGTGCATTCATAAATGACGCAACGCCTGGCGCAAATGTAACGAAAACAATAGTTAAGATGATTGCTATTACTGCAAATATTGAGATACCGCTGCCGACAACATCACCAGCGTCCTTTTTCTTTCCTTGACCTAGTTTTTGACCTATTAATATAGTTATTCCCATTGCAAGCCCTGTAACTGTAAGAGTTATAACTTGCATAAATTGACTCCCAGTCGAAACAGCAGAAACATCCGCCGCATGACCAAATCTACCAACTACAAGTAAATCCACCGCACCATACATAGTCTGCAAAAATAATGCCGCTAATATAGGGATGATGAATGTTACTAGAGGTGAGAAAATTTTTCCCTGTGTAAAATCTTTAACCTTTGACATATATGTGCCTTCCTTTCCAAATTTTAATATAGTTATTTTCATTGATTTATATAAGGTTTATATCAATATAGATAGATTTATATCAATATAAATCAATTTATATATATAGACTTATATTGATAATCTTTAATTTAAAATAACAGTGCTATTCAATATTTGATCTAATTTTACCCAACATATTTAAAAGACTGTTTATCTCGTCTTGCTCCATATTTTCTAATAATTTACCTTCAACAGAATCTATAGCAGATGAGATTTTCCTTGATATTTCAACAGCCTTTTCTGTTAAAACAAGTTTTTTCAAACGGGCATCACCAGCTACTGGCACCCTCTTTATAAGATCGTGTTTTTCCATATTATTAAGCATAAGACTTACCGAAGAACGCTTTAAATCAAACTCAAGCTCCAAGTCCTTTTGGAATATGTCTTTGTCTTTATTGTCAGTTATAAAATCTATTACATATGCCTGAGATACTGTGATATTGTCATCAATCACGTTTAAAACAGCAGCGTCCACCTTTCTCGATATTATACGACTAAGCTTATTTATATGTAGTCCTATTGGAAATTGTGATTTCATATTTGCCTCCTAGAAAAAATGTTTTGTACAAAACTATTTATCTATAATTGTTTTGTACAAAACAATATTACAAGGATAATTCAAAAATGTCAATAAATAAGTATCTCAATAAATAAGTATATTGATATAGATATTAATATACAACTTAAACCAAGAATATAAATCACCAAAAAATATTGGTAAAATAAATATATAGTGATAAACTTACAACATAGACAATAAATAATATTTGGAGGAAATTATGAACAAAAGGGAATTTAATTGGGCAATATTAGGAACAGGGGTAGTTGCAAATGAAATGGCAAATGCTTTGAAAAAAGCGGGCAAATCAATATATGCAGTCGGCAATAGAACACACAGCAAAGCAGTGGATTTTGCAGAAAAATACGGAGTTAAAAAGGTATACGACGATTTTCACGAGATGTTTTCTGATAAAAATGTGGACATAATCTACATAACAACACCGCACAACACACATATAGACTTTATGATGGAGGCGATCTCTAACGGCAAACATATACTTTGCGAGAAATCAATCACATTAAATAGCGACGAGTTAAACAAAGCGATCGAACTTGCAGAGAAAAACAACGTCGTGTTAGCAGAGGCAATGACGATTTACCACATGCCTTTATATAAAAAGTTAAAAGAAATAGTAGAGCGTGGCGATTTAGGTGAAGTCAGAATGATTCAGATGAACTTCGGAAGTTACAAAGAGTACAATATGAAAAATAGATTCTTCAATATGAACCTAGCAGGTGGGGCACTTCTCGATATAGGAGTTTATGCGATTTCATTTGTGAGATGGTTTATGTCATCAAAACCAAACCAAGTGCTAAGTCAAGTGAAATACGCACCAACAGGAGTAGACGAACAAGCAGGAATCCTTCTTATGAACGATGAGCAACAGATGGCGACAATATCACTTACACTTCACTCAAAACAACCAAAACGAGGAATGATATCTTGCGACAAAGGGTATATCGAAATTATGGAATACCCAAGAGCACAAAAAGCAGTCATAACTTATACAGAAACAGGCGCAAGAGAAGAAATAGAAGTCGGCAAACACGAAGACGCACTGTTTTACGAAATGCAAGACATGGAAAACGCAGTAATGGGCGATAGAGAAGTCGCTCACCTTGACTATACGAAAGATGTTATGGAGATAATGACTGGGATAAGAAGAGAGTGGGGACTTGTTTATCCTGAGGAGAGATAATATGCCAACGTATACAATATTTGCAGGGGTTAACGGATGTGGAAAAACATCAATATATAAATCTGTGATGAAGTAAATATATATGATAATACAGATAGATTTAAAGAAATAATATATTTTAAAGATGGAAATCTAATTTGGAATGACAATACCATTCCCAAATGGGCAAATAAGTTAGTAAAGTAAAATTTACTAACTTATTTTTTTAGTGCAAAGGAAATTATAATCATCTTTACATTGTGGATAAATATAATTTCCTTTAATGCGTTTCAAAGAAATCTACATCTTTAAGGATATGAATGTACTTTAATAATAGGGTATGTTTTAAATAAATGTTGATATTTTTATATTTTATCATAAAAAAGCAGGGGTATTAATTACCTCTGCTTTTTAGTTCGTATTTTATTAATATTGTTTCTCTATTTTATGTTCCCAACAATACTATTATTAATTTAAGTCTAAATACCTAACATAGTAGAAATTATTATATAAAGAGTAGTGATAAAAAGTAATACCTCTACGACTAAATAAGAACTTATTTTTCCAGTTTCTTTATAATGATTAATTGTATTTTTTGTTTCAGGTATAAATGCAATCAATAACCCTATAAGACTAATCGGATATTTTGTGTAAAAAAAACCTGAGATTATAAGAATTAGTCCCACTACAAAAAAAATATTAAATTTACCTTCACTTGAAAAAAACTTTTTCAATATGTCATCCCCCTCCTATGCTTTTATGCTATTTGTCATCTGTATGATTCTAAATGCACTGCTTCTTCACATTATATTAAAAATTGCGTAATTATTTTTCATTATACTATATTTCTGATTTCTTTATAACTATTTATATGAATTGTAGTGTTCTTAATTTGAAATCTTTTACTCTAGTGTAAGCATATACTACATTGCTTTGCACAATAAAATTCTTAGTTTTAATAGAATCTTTGTCACTTTCAAATATTCTTAGCCATTTAAACCAGTGCATATAGTTGGAAATATATTTACTTGCCACACCATTAAATCTACCCATCCATCTCTTTAAATTACTGTGTAAACTATTAATGTGTTGAATATGGTAAATATCTTCTTTATGCTTACCTGTTTTTATACGTTTATGGTTTAAATTGAAATCTGTAGCAAATCTAATGTAAGATTTGTGGCTATCTGTGCATAATATAGAATTCTCACCGATATGACCTTTATATAAATTTTCAAGCTCTTTATATGTCATTCTACCTTTGCATAATGGTTCTATTATTAAATTACCTTGTCTATCTAAGGCTGTGGCTATACATATCTGTTCTTTAGATATACCTCTCTTTTTAATAGATTTACCTCTTTTATGAGATTCTCTTGGCATATTAATAGTTTTTGTTCCTTTAAAACTTTCGGCAAAAAAGACTTCATCAGCCTCTATTAAGCCATCAACATGACCAGTTCCTAAAAAGGAACTTATGCAATCAAGAATTTTATGTCTCCAAAAGAAACTCGTCGCTATATTTATGCCTACAATTTTAGCAGATTTTCTTATTGATAAGCCCATAATCATACATTTTGCATATTTAAGCCACTTATCTAATGATTTTTTACTTCTATATACGGCAGAGTTTGTAAAATCAGTAAAAGTCCTTCTACAATCTTTACAGATATATCTTTGTTTACCATTATATTTACCATTTTTTGATATTAACTCAGAGCTACAGTGAGGACATACCTTTCCCTTAGAAAATCTAAACTCTTTGACATCTTCATAAATTTGTTCTACTTGAGAGTTTGATACAAGAAATTCTTCCAAATAAGATAGTAACTCTTCTACTTGATTCAATGGTAATGTTTGTATATCTGTTAATATAGACTTTATACTTGGCATTCTACAACCTCCTAAACATTACCTCAACCTCATTTAACTTCTGCAGAAATAATGGATGAAGTAGCTTCATTAACTCCAAGTTTTGCTGGTATAAGCCA
>NZ_JADPET010000073.1 GCF_015667935.1 Clostridium sp. 1001270J_160509_D11
TACTGTAACATGAACATAAACTTATGAGCTATTTTTTTATCCATTTTTAAGTGTTGCACTTAATATGATAATTCATCGTATAAAATTACATACACAATAAGAGTAATAATTTTTAATCAAAATAAATATATATTTATAAACAAGAAGGAGGGATATCATGAAACTTTCAGATGAAATTATTAACTCACTATCGATTAATTTGAGAAAAAAGATAAAAAGCATAATAAATGATGAAGTAAATATTGAAGAAATAAGACTTAGAGTAAATAAGCCATTGATAATAAATGGAGACTCCAAGGATTATTTTTATAATGACAAGACAAGTAATTTGGATTTAGAAATGAAAAATCCATATATAGTCACAAAAGAAGATATAGAAGAGACATTTCAAATTATATGTAAATATTCGGTGCATTCTTTTATAGATGATATTAAAAAGGGATTTATAACGCTGAGGGGGGGCCACAGAATAGGAATAGTAGGTAAGGTAATAATAGAAAATGGACAAGTAAAAAATATAAAGCATATTTCATCACTTAATATAAGAATATCTAGAGAAATTAAAGGATGCTCAAAAAAAGTTTTAAAACACGTAATAAAAAATAAAAATCAAATAAACAATACAATAATAATTTCACCACCACAATGTGGTAAAACTACTATTTTAAGAGACATAGTCAGAAATATAAGCAATGGAAATAGAGAATATGGATTTAAGGGAGTAAAAGTAGCATTAATAGACGAAAGAAATGAAATAGGAGGCTCATGTATGGGGATTCCCCAACTAGATGTAGGCATTAGAACAGATATTATGGAAACTTGTCCAAAAGACTTAGGAATCATGATGGTTTTAAGATCTATGTCGCCAGATGTAATTGTAACTGATGAAATAGGCAACGAAAGCGAAATAAAAGCATTATATACGGCTTTAAATGGCGGTGTAAGCTTAATTACAACAGTACATGGGGATTCTATCGAAGATATACAAAATAGAGAGGAATTAAGGCGTCTATTAGATGGAAACTTATTTAAAAAAGCAATCATATTATCTTCGAGAAACGGACCTGGTACAGTAGAAAAAATTTATGATTTGCAGGAAAAGAGATGGTATTTTGGAAATTAAAATAATATTAGTAGGAATGTTAATCGGATGTAGTTATTTAGTAGGAGAAGATATATCTAAAAGATATATAAAAAGACATAAACAACTAAATGATTTAATTAGGGTATTAGAGATAATGAGAATGGATTTAGCTTTTGGAATGTATACATTAGAAGAAATTTTTAGAAATATAGCAGTCAAAGATGAATATGATTTTAGTGAGTTCTTTTTAAAATTTGCAGATGAACTTTCAAAAGAAGATGGAAAAACAATAGAACAGATTTTACAAGATACAATAAATATTTTATATAAAAATACATATTTAAAAGAAAACGAAATTGAAGAATTTAAAAAGTTAATTTTATCTCTTGGTAAAAGTGAAGTAGAATCCCAAGAGAGATTAATAGATTTAACAGTAGAAAATCTAAAGAAGCTAACAATAGAAAGTAAAGAAGATATAAAAAACAAAGGTAATCTCTATAAAAAGCTAATAACATTTAGTGGAATATGTATAGGGATAATTTTAATTTAGGAGATGAGAGTATGGATATAACTTTAATATTCAAAGTAGCTGGTGTAGGAATTTTAATATCAGTTTTAAATATGATTTTGACAAAAGTAGATAGAAGTGACTGGGCAACACTTACAACCCTTGCAGGAGTCGTAATTGTTTTGGGGCTTGTGATAGGGGAAATAAGCGATTTATTCAATACTGTTAGAACAATGTTTAAATTATATTAAAAATTTAAGTTACAACAGAAAAATAAAATGGAGGTGGTATTTTGGAAATAATCCAAATCATAGGAATTGCCATAATATCAACCATACTTTGTTTATTCATAAAAAAGGACAGACCGGAATTTGCAAATTTTATAGCTATTACTGCTGGAGTAATTATACTTCTATCTGTAATCTTAAAACTAAATTTTATAGTAGAAGAAATAAATAAACTGGCTGACAGAGCAAATATTCCATCAATGTACATATCTTTAATAATAAAATTAATAGGAATAGCATATATTATGGAGTTTGCAGTGTCACTTTGTAAAGATTGCGGGGAAAACAATATAGCTGCTAAACTCGAGTTCGGTGGAAAAATTATAATTATGAGTATGTCTTTTCCGATACTGCTATCAATAATAGATGCGATAATCGGAATTATACCGTAGGAGAAAGATTATGAAAAATAAATTTAAAATAATATTAATAGCTTTATTTTTTATAATATCTATGAATAATATAAGTTTTGCAAATGAAAATAAAGACAATACAGAGTCAAGTACACAACAATACAAAGTATCAGATGAAACATCACAAAATTATATAAATAGGCAATTAGAAAAAATTAATATAAGTAAGTTGGAAGAAGAACTTAAAGATAATGAAATCTTTAAAAATATAGATTTAAAGCAATTTGCAAAGGATTTAATCAAAGGAGATGCTAAACTTACAGATTTAATAAATACCGAAAATATAAAAAAATTAGTAATAGATCAATTAATAGCAAGTCTAAAAGTAATTACTATGATAATCGTCTTAGCATTATTATCATCAATTCTCAAAAGTATAGAAGGCTCTTTTTCATCAGGTGAAGTAAGCAAAATTGTAAATTACATAATTTTTATAACTATGGTTACGTTAGTATTAGTCAATTTTAAAGATGTATTATCAATTGCATATACAACAGTAAATAGCATAATAAGCATAGTCAATGTAATTGTACCGATATTATTGACATTATTAGCAGTAGGGGGTCTTACAACGACATCAGCAACATTATCACCAGTGTTTGTGGGAGGTGTGTCTATAATAAATATGGTATTTAAAAATGTTATTTTTACACTTATAACATTGGCATTTTGCGTACTAGTTATAAATAACCTATCTAAAAACATAAAATTAAAGAGATTTTCAGAATTACTTAAAAAAGCAAATGTAGTAATTGTAGGAGCAGCTTTTACAGTTTACTTAGGTCTTGTATCTATACAAGGGATATATGTTACATCATTTGATAAGTTTGCTGTAAAAAGCGCTAAATTTGCAGTAGGAAGTTTTATACCTGTTATAGGGAGTTTCGTATCAGATTCAGTAGATTTATTGTTATCTTCTTCGATTTTATTAAAAAATATTTTTGGAGCAGTTGGACTTATTTTATTAGTTGGAATTTGCTTTATACCTCTCATAAAGATTTTTTCAATAATTCTAGTATATAAAATAGGTGCTGCAATAGTTGAACCTATAGGAGAGGAAAATATATCTTCCTTTATGGATGAAACATCTAAACTTATGACAGTTATTTTAATTTCTGTATTAGCAGTACTAATAATGTTTTTTGTGACGATAAGTATTTTGACATCACTTAGTATTACTTCATAGATAAAAATTATAAAAAGTTTAATAAAAATATAAATTAATCTAAGGGGGTGGATGAGATTAAAAGTTGGATAATCTGTATCTTAATAGGAGCTTTTATTATAAATATAGTAGATATGGTACTTCCAGAAAGTAAATTAAAACCTTATATTAATTTAGTTTGCAATTTTATATTTATATTTATTGTAATTTCACCAATTGTAGGTTTTTTCTCAAGTGACGAGTCATTTGAAGATAAGATACTAAAATCTATGACTGATTATAACGAAAGATATGTAGAGAGTAATAAAGATTTAGTTGATAATAACAGCAATTTTAACTTAGATAGTGAATACCAGAGCAATTTAAAAGATGTACTAAAAATGAAATTAGATGAATATGGATATGAACTTGAAGATATAGATTTTAATGGAACTGATATAGAAAGTCTTAAAATAAAAGAAAAAAATAATGAAGGAGATTCTGAATTGGAAGAAAATAGTAAAGATAAAGATAGTTCGAGCAAAGACAGCGAAGTTTTTAAAAATAATACGACAAACAAAAGTGAGAATAAAGATAAATTAAAAAACGACTTGATAAAAATCTTGGAAGTATCGATTGATAAAATTGAAATTGATTAATAGGAGCGAGTTTTATGTTTAAAAAAATAAATTTTAATGAAAAGGAAAAGAAAAAATTGATAAGCTTATTAGTTGTAGGTGCGCTATGTGTTGTAAGTCTAGTAGCGCTAAATATAATACAAGGAAAAGAAAAGGTAGCTGATGCACAAAAAGAGGAAAATACAACAACAAAGCAAAGTGAAGAAGCTCAACAAGCCTCTAGTAGTGAAAAAGAAAAAGATGATTTAGAAAAACAGCTTACAGCAATATTAAAAGAGATAAATGGTTCAGGTGATGTATCTGTTATGATTACTTATGATAATAGCGAAGAAATAGAGCCAGCGTATAATTCAAGTGCTACAAAAGAAACTACATCAGAAACAGATTCTTCAGGTGGAGAAAGAACAGTTGAAACATCAAGTGAAAATAAAACACTAGTCACTTCAAATTCTTCTGATCCTATAGTTATAAAGACTAAAGAAGCAAAGATAAAAGGTGTTTTAGTAGTTGCAAGTGGAGCAAAAGATGCTCAAGTAAAACAGACATTATATGAAGCTGTTCAAACAGCACTTCAAATATCAGGACATCAAGTTGAAGTTTATGCTAAATAAATACTTTGCATAAAAAAATAGGGGGGATTTTATGAAATTTAATTATAAAAACAGGGGATTTGTAGTTTTATCATTGAGTTTGATGTTGATTGCAGTAGGTGTAGTTAATTATCAACTTAGCAAAGATTCAACACTTAGTGTTTCAGATGAATTTAAGGCTTATGAACAAGCTCAAATAGATAAAAATTCTCCTGATGATACTACATTAGTAGATAGTATAGATGGCAAAGTAACTACTGATGATAAAGATAAATCTACAGAAACTTCTAATTCTAAAGATAATACTAAAGATACAGCTAAAGAAAATTCAGACGTAGAAAACTTGGCTAAAGAGACAAGCAAAGAAATAGAAGATACGCTAAATTCTAAGGAAAATATAGATAGCGATACATATATAGTAGATATGAAAATGACTAGAGAAAAACAAAGAAATCAACTTACAGAACAACTAAATGAAATAATAAACAATCCATCTACAGCTGATGAAGCAAAAGTAGAAGCATCAAACATGAAGGTTTCAATAGTAAAAAACAGCGATACAGAACTACAAATAGAGAATTTACTTTTAGCTAAAGGATATGATGAAGCAATAGTATTTATAGACGGAGATAAAGCAAATGTTGTCGTAAATATGGAAGAAATTAAACAAAATGATGCGACTAAAATATTTGATATAGTTTCAAATCAATCTGGAATCAGTCGCGAAAATATAAAACTTACAAATAATAGATAATTGATAAATTTTAGAATAAATTGATAAGAATGGGTTTATAATAAAATTAAGCCTTATTTCTTGCAAATTATAAAAGGATTTGATATTATATAATAAATAATAACCTAAGAATAGGGGGTAGTGTGTCATGGAAAATAATAATTTAGGACAAGTTAAAATATCAAACGAAGTGATAGTTACTATAGCTGGATTAGCAGCTTTAGAAGTTGAAAATGTAGAAACAATAACTACAATAACAGATAAACTACTTAAGAATAATGGTGTAAAAATTCAAATAGATGAAGAACAAATAATATTAGATATTTATGTTAATATCGAATTTGGAGAATCTATACCAGATACAGCTTTCAAAATACAAGAAAATGTTAAGAATACTGTAGAGACAATGACTGGACTAGAAGTATCTACTGTAAATGTACATGTACAAGGAATTACTTTCTATAAAGAAAAAGCAGAAAAAGAAGAAGCAAAAGCTCATAAAAGAGAAGAGGCTAAATTAGCTAAAGCTGCAAAAAAAGAAGAAGCTAGATTAGCAAAAGAAGCTAAAAAAGCATCAAAATCTGAAGAAAATGATGAAAATGACGAAGACGATGAAATAACAATAGCAGAGTAAGCAATAAAAACCCTCTGAAAAATCAGAGGGTTTTTTTATTGCAATATAGTGTATAATAAGTCTGAAGGAGGATTAAATATGAAAAACATAAGAGCAAAAAGAGAGACAAGTAGAGAATATTTAATGAAATTAATGTATCAAACATATATATCAAACGGAGATATAACTGATTTAGAAAATGAAATGGAAGAATTCTTACAAAACAACAAAGAATACATAGTAAGTAGATATAAAGAATTAGTTTTAACTTATTCAGACAAAGATGTAGACTTTGAAGGACTTTCATTAGAAAAATGTGTTGATAGAGTTTACTTAAATGAAATGTGTGATATTTTAAGATTCAAAATTGATTATATAAATGAACTTATAGAAAACAACGCGAAAAACTGGTCTATAAATAGATTTTCAAAAATAGACTTAGCAATATTACAAATAGCAATAGCTGAAATATTATCTGATTTAAATATACCAGATAGAGTTTCTATAAACGAAGCTATAGATTTAGCAAAAATGTATTGTGAAGCAAAAACACCTAAATTTATAAACGGAATTTTAGGAAGTGTTGTAAATGAGATCAAGGAGAGATAACATTGTAATAGGAATAGATACTAGCTGCTATACAACTTCTATAGCAGCTATCTCTTTAAATAAGGATATAATTTTAAGTGAAAAAATAATGCTTAAAGTTGACAAAGATTCAAAAGGGCTTAGACAAAGTGAAGGTGTTTTTCAACATATATCTAATATAGGAATATTAAGTGAGAATATAAGTGAAAAGTTAAAAAACTACAATATAGTTGGAGTGTGTGTCTCTGAAAAACCAAGACCAATAGATGGCTCTTATATGCCAGTTTTTACAGTAGGGCTAAATGCAGGAAAATTAATTAGTGCAACACATAATTGTCCTTTTTTCGAGACAACACATCAAGAAAATCATATAAAATCTAGTTTATTAGGGAAAAATCTATTAAACGAAAATAGATTTTTGGCAGTTCATATGTCTGGAGGAACTACAGAAATAGTATTAGTAAATAAAAATGAATACAACGATTATGAATTTGAAATTATCGGTGGAACAAAAGATATAAGTTTTGGACAACTAATAGATAGACTAGGTGTAAAACTTTCTTATAATTTCCCATGTGGTAAGTATATAGACGAAAATGCATTAAAATCCGATATAAAAATAGAAAATGGATTGAAAACTAGTGTAAAAGACGGATATATGAACTTATCTGGATTAGAAAATCAATTAAATAAAATAATGGAAAATGATGATAATATAGATAAATATTACTTATCAAAACTACTTATGGATACTATAGTGAGATGTATGCTAAAATCACTTAAATATCTATGTGAAAAATATGAAGCTTATGAAGTAGTATTTGCAGGCGGTGTATCTGCAAGTAAATATATATCTAAAAATTTAACTCAGAAATTGAAAAAGTATAATGTAAAAGCTTATTTTACAGAGTCTCACTTAGCTACAGATAATGCTGTAGGTTGTGCTTTGATAGGAATTGAAAATTTAAATTTAGGAGAATAAATATGAAAATAAGGGCTTTAGACGTAAGTGAAGCAAATTCGTATATAAAAAGAATTTTGATAAATGACCCTATACTGTGCAACTTAAAAATTAAAGGAGAAATTTCAAATTTTAAAGTTCATAGTAGCGGCAATGTGTATTTATCGCTAAAGGATCAAAATTCAAAAATTAATTGTGTTATTTTTAGAAATGACTACGATAGAAATTTAAATTTAGAAAATGGAACAAAAGTAATAGCAAGTGGATATATTTCAGTTTATGAAAGAGATGGTTCTTATCAACTATACATAAAACATATAGAAATAGCAGGGATAGGAAACCTATATATTGAATTTAATAAATTAAAAGAAAAATTGCAAAAAGAAGGTTTATTTGATTATAAATATAAAAAGCCAATACCTAAAATACCAAAATCTATAGGTGTAGTAACTTCGCCAACAGGAGCAGTAATTAGAGATATAATAAACGTGACAAAAAGGAGATATCCAAAAGTTCATATAAAATTATATCCAGTAAAAGTCCAAGGTGAGGGTGCAAAAGATGAGATATGCGAAGGTATAAGATTTTTCAATGAGATTCACAAAGTCGATACGATAATTATCGGTAGAGGCGGTGGTTCTATAGAAGATTTATGGGCATTTAATGAAGAAGAAGTGGCCAGATGTGTATTTGAATCAAAAATACCTATTATATCTGCTGTAGGACACGAGATAGATTTTACAATATGTGATTTTGTATCAGATATGAGAGCGCCTACACCATCAGCTGCTGCAGAAATTGCAATACCGGATGTAGATGATTTATATTTCAAATTAGAAAATATAAAAAGCAGGATGAATAAATCGTTGACTAATATAGTTAATTATGACGAACAAAAACTTAAATATACATTTAATAGAATTAATACTATTTTAAATGATTATATTATAAGTGATAAAATTTATGATTTAGATAAGATTATAGAAAAGTTAAACAATAATATAGAAACTAAAATAAATAAAGAAGAAATGAACTTAAAAAATTTAGGTTCTTTACTTCATAATTTAAGCCCATTAAGAACATTAGATAGAGGATATAGTATAATAAATAAAGAAGATGTAGTTGTGAATAGTGTTTTAAAAGTATCAGAAAACGATGAAATAGAAGTAGTTTTATCTGATGGAAGTTTAGATTGCACTGTAAATAAAATTAATAAAAAAGAGGGATAAAAATGGAACTTACATATGAACAAGCTTACTCAAAGTTAGAAGAAATTTTAAATAAACTTGAAACAAACAATGCGTCACTAGATGAATCATTAAAACTTTATGAAGAGGGTATAAAACTCTATGCTACATGTAATAAATTACTTGATAAAGCGAAATTTAAGATAAGCAAATTTAATGAAGATCAAGAGCTAGAAGATTTCGACTTAGAGGAGGAATAAAAATGGCATTTAAAGAAAATTTAAATACAAAATCTGCATATATAGAGGATTTGTTAAAAGAGTATATGCCAAAAGAAGAGGGATACCAAAAAACGATTTTTGAAGCTATGAATTACAGTTTAAGTGCTGGCGGAAAAAGATTAAGACCGATACTTACTTTAGAAGCTACAAAAATTGTAGGAGGAGATGAAAAAGAAGCTGTACCATTTGCTATGGCGATAGAGATGATACATACATATTCATTAATCCATGATGACCTGCCAGCTATGGATAACGATGATTTTAGAAGGGGAAAACCTACTAATCACAAAGTATTTGGAGATGCAATGGCGACTTTAGCTGGTGACGCTCTTTTAAATTATGCTTTCGAGATAATGCTTAAAGAATCAATAGGAAAATCAAATCCAGATAGAAGGCTAAAAGCTATCTATGAAATTGCAAGAGGCGCTGGAATATATGGTATGATAGGCGGACAAGTTGTAGATATAGAAAGTGAAGATAAATCAATAGAAAAAGAGAAACTAGATTTTATACATATGAATAAAACAGCTGCTATGATTGTAGGATGTATGAGAGCGGGCGCAATTATAGGAGATGCAACAGAAGAAGATTTACAAAATATAACTAGATATGCCAAAAATATAGGTTTGGCTTTTCAAATAGTAGATGATATCTTAGATATAGTTGGAGACGAAAAAATATTAGGAAAACCTGTAGGAAGTGATTTAGAAAACCATAAATCTACATATCCTACTTTAATAGGTCTTGAAAAATCAAGAAAAGTAGCAAAAGATTTAATAGAAGAGGCAAAAGATAGTATAAGAAAAATATCAGGGGATTTCAGCTTTTTAGAAGGTTTAGCTGACTATATAATTTCTAGAGACCACTAATCTAAAGTATATTTAGGAGGAAATATGACAGACATTTTTCAAAATAGAATTTTACTTATTAGTATATTTTCTTGTTTTTTAGCACAATTTATAAAAATATTTACGGGAAAAGAAAAAAGAATTGACTTTAAAAGAATTATAATTTCAGGAGGCATGCCTAGTTCGCATAGTTCATTTGTAACATCATTAGCTATGCTTGTGGGATTTGATAAAGGATTTGCATCTACTGAATTTGCAATAACAGCAGTATTTGCAATTATTGTAATGTATGATGCTTCTGGAGTTAGAAGAGCTGTCGGAAAACAAGCTGAGATTTTAAATCAAATAGTAGACGACTTTTTCCACGGGAAATTTGACCAACATAAAAAGCTAAAAGAATTAGTTGGACACACGCCAAAAGAAGTTTTATTTGGAGCTTTATTAGGAATAATAATAGGGATAGTGATGTCTTAGTAAAACAAAATTTAAGAGATTTCTTAAATTGAAAAAAAAATAATAATATGATATAATTCTAATGTTTAAAATATTGATAGAAAGAATATACTTTATTTAAAAGAGTATATTCTTTTTTTAGCAATAAAATATGATTTAAGACAAAATAAAAAGAAATTTATTATAAAATAAATGAAAGGTAATTTTATGAAGAAAAGAATAGATGTTTTATTAGTTGAACAAGGATTTTTTGAGAGTAGAGAAAAAGCAAAAAGATCTATAATGGCTGGATTAGTATTTGTAAATAATCAAAAATGCGACAAAGCAGGTACAGAAGTAAATACTGATGCCAAAATAGAAGTAAAAGGAAATCCAATACCTTATGTAAGTAGAGGTGGATTAAAATTAGAAAAAGCAATGAAAAACTTTGATATAACTTTACAAGATAAAGTTTGTATGGATATAGGTGCATCGACTGGTGGATTTACTGACTGTATGCTTCAAAATGGAGCTAGAAAAGTATTTTCAATAGATGTAGGTTATGGACAATTAGCTTGGAAATTAAGACAAGACGAGAGAGTTGTCTGCATGGAAAGAACTAATATAAGATATGTAACAATAGAAGACACTAAAGAGTTTGCAGATTTTGCATCTATAGATGTATCATTTATATCTTTAAAATTAGTACTTCCAGTTGCACATAACTTAATTAGCCCAGGTGGAGAAATCGTAGCACTTATAAAACCTCAATTCGAAGCAGGTAAAGATAAAGTAGGTAAAAAAGGTGTAGTTAGAGAAAAATCAACACATGTAGAAGTAATCGAAATGGTTTCAAAATTTGCTGTAGAAACTGGATTCTCTATATTAAACCTAGATTATTCACCTATTAAAGGACCAGAAGGTAATATAGAATACCTTATTCACTTAAAAAACAGCAATGAAGGTTATACATTTAATGAAGAAGACTATAAAGAAAAAGTAATTAAAGTTGTGGAAGATTCACACAAATTAAATCATTAATCAAAAATTAGTCGAGAAAGAGGGGGTTTACTATGATCCTTGAAATGTATATGAAAAATTGCGCTTTAATTGAGGAGTCTAGACTAACTATAAATAACGGTTTAAATATATTAACAGGGGAAACAGGAGCAGGAAAATCTATAATTATTGAAGCACTTGGTTTATGTCTTGGAGAAAAATACGACAGGTCCTTTTTAAGAAAGGGCACTGATAAAGGTATTTGTGAAATAGTAGTTTCATCACAAAGCTCCAATTTAAAAGAAGTCTTAGATAAATATGATATTGATTATGAAGACAATCAAATTATAATTACTAGAGTTATGTATGCAGACGGAAAGAGTGTAGCAAGAATAAATGGACGAACTGTCAAGATTTCAATACTTAAAGAAGTTGCATGTACAATAGTTGATTTACATAGCCAACATCAAAATCAGCTTCTATTTAATAAAGATACACATATTAAATTTTTAGATTTATTTGGAGAAAAAGACATTGAACCTTTAAAATCTAATTATAAAGAATCATACAACCAATTTAATAAAATAAAAAAAGAGTTAAATGATTTAAATGAAAATAAAGATGAGATGGAAATTCAAAGAGAAATTGATTTAATAAAATTTCAAATTAATGAAATCGATGAAGCTAATTTAAATGAAGAAGAATACGACGCTCTAAAAGCTCAACGAGAACTATGTAGAAATAGTGAAAAGATATATAATAATTTAAGCCTTTCATATCAAAAATTATATGAAGGGGATGTAAACGCCGTTGACTTAATAGGAATGGCAGCAAAAGAGCTAGCTGATATTGCTTCTTATGACAAGAATATAAGCGAGTATAGTGAAAATATAGAGAGAATTATGTACGAACTTCAAGATATTTCTAGGGAAATCAGAGACTATAAAGAAAATATAAGTTTTAATCCTTATGAGATGGAAGAAATCGAACAGAGAATAGACCAAATTAACAACTTAAGAAGAAAATATGGAAGTTCTGTAACAGAAATATTTGAATATAGACAAAAAATACAAGATAGATTAGATGAAATTTTAAATAGAGATGAAAAAGTTGCATCCTTAAAATTAGAACTAGAAAAGTTAGAATCTGTTCTTTACGATAAAGCTAAGCAAATAAGTAAGGCAAGACAAGATGTAGCTATACAACTACAAGATGTTTTAATAAAAGAGCTTCACAGCTTAAATATGAAAAATGTATCATTCCAAGTTGATTTTAAAGAAATAGCATTTAATCAAAATGGATGTGATGATGTAGAATTTATGGCATCATTCAACTTAGGAGAAGATATAAAGCCAATATATAAAGTAGCATCTGGTGGAGAAATGTCTAGATTTATGCTCGCATTTAAAACAATACTAGCAGATATAGATGAAATAGATACATTAGTATTTGATGAAATAGATACAGGTATAAGTGGTATAGCAGCTCAAATTGTAGGAGAAAAATTATCTAAAATAGGTAAGAAAAAACAAGTTATATGTATAACACATCTTCCTCAAATAGCGGCTAATGGACATACTCATTATAGAATCGAAAAAAATACATCTAATGATAGAACATATACAAATATAAAAGAATTGACATTTGATGAGAGAATAGATGAAATTGCTAGATTAATAGCAGGGAATAATATAACTGAAAAGACTATTGAGCATGCTCATGAAATAATTGAACTAGCTCAATTGAATTAATATATAAGGTCTCTATTAATTTAAAATAGGGATCTTTTTTAAAATTAATGAATAAATAATAAAAAAATACAAAACATAATATATGCTATTGTGAATTAGAGGTGATTTATATAAAAAGGATATATTTAGTTGTATTTATATTATTGTTCAGTATTATAATACTACATAACAAAAAAACTGAAGTAGTAGCAAATTTTTTTGAAAGTAAAAAATATGTATATGTATTGGGAGATATTGTCGGCATTAATGCAAAAACAGATGGAGTTTTAGTTTTAGCAAATGAAGAAGAAAATATAGAATACATAGATAAATTAAGAGAAGGCGACAATATTTTATATATAGAAGATACAAAAATAAACTCCAGCCAAGATGTATACGATATTTTAAATAAATTAAAAAAAAATAAAGTAAACATAAAATTAGAGCGTAATGGTAAAATAATTACGAAATCCATAAAAATTAAACATGAAAATGGAATATATAAATTGGGCTTTTGGGTTAGAGATAAGGTGTCGGGTATTGGTACAATGACATGTTATGACCCACAAAAAAATCTATTTTATGCTATTGGTCATCCTATTTATGACATAGATACTAAAAAACAATTAAAAATAAAAGAAGGAAATATCTCGAGTATATCAAATTTAGAAATTATAAAAAGTAATTCGGGCAAAGTAGGGTATATAAAAGGAGATTTTGACAATAAAGAGATAATTGGAAGTTTTTTAGAAAACTCTAACTATGGTATAGAGGGAAAAATAAATCAAAATTTATCTTATAAATATCAAAAAAAGAAGATGGAAGTAGCTAGATTTAAAGATATAAAATTAGGAAAAGCTGAAGTATTATTTCAATCAGATGATAATAAAGTAGAATCTTACGATATTTTAATCAACAATATAGATAAACAAAGTAAAACTTTGGAGATTGAGATAATAGATAAGGATTTAATAGATTATACTGGTGGTATAATACAAGGTATGAGTGGCGCTCCAATCGTACAAAATAACAAATTAATTGGAAGTATTACATATGTTTTGAAAAATAACCCAAAAAAAGGATTTGGAATTTTTATAGGAGCAATGATAAAATAGGGAAAATAAAACAAATTTAAATTTAAATGAAGGAAAACAATTTTATAATGTCGAATAGCTTAGTATACTCGATTACGATGAAAATTATTTTCAAAGTATTATACTAAAAAAAATTTTAGGTAGTAT
>NZ_JADPET010000074.1 GCF_015667935.1 Clostridium sp. 1001270J_160509_D11
AATTTTAACTTAAATATAAAAGGATAGTACTATAATGATTGTATAAACTTGGAAAAATAAGGCTTAATATATGAATAAGTCTTATTTTTCTGTCATAACTTATATTTACAGAAAAGCTGATATATTATAAAATAAAATCTATGATTAAAATAATTTAAACTAAGTTTTAAGGAGGAAAAAAGGTGGACAATAAACAAAGTAGAACGAGAAATTTTAGTATTATTGCACATATAGACCATGGAAAGTCTACCTTGGCGGATAGATTAATTCAATATACAGGTTTAGTTAGTGATAGAGAAATGAAAAATCAGTTATTAGATAACATGGATTTAGAAAGAGAAAGAGGAATCACTATCAAATTACAAAATATAAGATTAAAATACAACGCTAAGGATGGAAATGAGTACTATCTAAACTTAATAGATACTCCAGGTCATGTCGACTTCAATTATGAGGTATCAAGAAGTTTAGCTGCGTGTGAAGGCGCTCTATTAGTAGTAGACGCTGCTCAAGGTGTAGAAGCACAAACATTAGCAAATGTATATTTAGCATTAGATCAAGATTTAGAAATATTACCAGTAATAAATAAAATAGATCTTCCAAGTGCTAGACCAGACGAAATAAAAGAAGAAATAGAAGATATTATAGGGCTTGATGCTAGTGAAGCTCCATTAGTATCAGCTAAAAGTGGTTTAAATATACAAGACGTATTAGAAGATATAGTAAATAATATACCTGCTCCAGAAGGTGATATAGAAAAACCATTAAAAGCTTTAATATTCGACTCATACTATGATGCTTATAAAGGTGTTGTAGCATATGTTAGAGTATTCGAAGGTGAAGTTAAAAAAGGTATGACAATCGAGATGATGAATACTAAAAAGAAATTCGAAGTTACAGAAGTAGGGGTTATGGCTCCACATCCAACTGAACTTGATAGCCTTCAAGCTGGAGATGTTGGATATATAGCAGCGAGTATAAAAGATATAAGAAGTTGTCATGTTGGTGATACTATAACAGATGCATCAAGACCTACAGAAGAAGCACTTCCAGGATACAAAAAAGCTACACCAATGGTTTACTGTGGTATTTATCCAGGTGAAGGTGAAAAATATGAAAATGTTAAAGATGCATTAGAAAAATTACAAGTAAACGATGCAGCATTAGAATTTGAACTTGAAACTTCTGCAGCATTAGGGTTCGGATTTAGATGTGGATTCTTAGGATTATTACACTTAGAAATAATAGAAGAGAGACTAGAAAGAGAATTCAACTTAAACCTAGTAACAACAGCTCCATCTGTTATATACAGAGTAACTAAGAATACTGGTGAAGTAGTTATGATACAAAACCCAACTAACTTACCAGACCCATCAGAAATAAAAATGATAGAAGAACCAATCGTAAAAGCTGACATAATAGTACCAAAAGACTATGTTGGTATAGTAATGGAATTATGTCAAGAGAGACGTGGAACTATGCATAATATGGAGTATATAGATCCTAAGAGAGTTATGTTACATTACGATTTACCACTAAATGAAGTTATATACGATTTCTTTGATGCATTAAAATCTAGAACAAGAGGATATGGTTCATTAGACTTTGAAATAAAAGGATATGTTCCATCTACACTAGTAAAACTAGATATATTAATAAATAAAGAACAAGTCGATGCACTAAGTTTTATAGTACATGAATCAAAAGCATATGCTAGAGGAAAAGCTATGTGTGAAAAACTTAAAAATGAAATACCAAGACATCAATTTGCTGTGCCAATACAAGCAGCTGTTGGAAATAAAATAATAGCTAGAGAAACTATAAGTGCTCTTAGAAAAGACGTACTTGCTAAATGTTACGGTGGGGATATATCTCGTAAGAAGAAACTTCTTGAAAAACAAAAAGAAGGTAAAAAACGTATGAGACAAATCGGAAACGTAGAAGTACCACAAAAAGCATTTATGGCAGTTTTAAAATTAGACGACTAGATTAAAATAAATAAAAGCTCTATAAAAGATGAAGTATCTATTTTATAGAGCTTTTTTAACATCATTTTTATACTATAATATAAGTTGAAAAGGGTTATAAAATAATATAAAATAAACTTATGCTAATACAGCATTTAAGCTTATTTTATAGCGCATAGGAAATTATATTTATGTAAAATAAATCTTTAGGAGGGATGAGTTATTTTTATTATAATAGCAATCGTAGCAATAATAGTGGTTTTAAGCATAATTTTAATTAACAAAAATAAATCACAAAGACAACAAATCATCGATAAAATACCAATAAGAATAAGTCTAAATGGAATAAAGGGGAAATCTATAATAACTAATTTAGTCAGTAATATATTAATAGAAGCAGGTTATAAAGTTATAGGAAAAACTGCAAACGAATCTTCAGATATAATTTTAGGACTACAAAATGGTTCAGATGATGAATATTCAAAATTACAACATAAAACTAATAATGATAAATTTTCAGTTTTAAAAAATGCATCAGAGTTAGGCGTCGATGCTGTAATTTATGAAAATATAGATGCAGATTCAGCTTCTAAAAAAGTATCTAAATTTAATGAGCTAAATGAAAATATAGCTGTTATAAGTGAGATTTCTGAGGATTATGTAGAGGAAGATGATAAACTTGTTCAATCATTTGCGCAAGTTATACCTTATGAAGGATATTTAGTAACAACTAACAATAATTACACAGATTATTTTAAAAGTATAGCAAGAGAGAGAAATACTAAAGTAATAATTGCGGATAACTCAAAGATTACATATAAATACTTAGATTTATTTGATTATGATGATGTATCTGTAGAAAATGCTGCCTTATCTATTGCTGTAGGAGAAGCACTAGGAATAGATGAAAAAACATGCCTTAGAGGTATGATAAATATAAATACAAAAAGGTAAACTTATTTTTTAAGTTTACCTTTTTTAATTTTAAGGTAATTATATATTATCTAAAGCAATGTAGTAAGTCTGTTGATGAATTTTTAATTAAAAAAATAAGTTATTTTATATAGAGTGATTATAATTTATAATAGCAATAGAATGTATACTTATAATTTCATTGTGAAAACTATAAATAAGATAATAAAAACTTATAAAAGCTATAAGAAATAAAAATAGAGAGGGTGATTTTTTGCTTGGATTATACATACATATACCTTTTTGCGTGCAAAAATGTAAATACTGCGATTTTAATTCATATAAAATGATAGTAAATGAAAAAGATAGATTTTTATCTGATTTAAAAAAAGAGATGGCTTTATATAAAAATAAAGATAGAAAAATAAATAGCATATTTTTTGGTGGAGGGACGCCTAGCATATTAAACAATAATGACATGCAATTTATAATGGACGAAATAAAAGAAAACTTCTCTATAGATGAAGATGCAGAAATATCAATGGAGTGCAACCCAGGTACACTTACAGAAGATAAACTAAAATTTATGAGAAGTATTGGAGTAAATAGACTTAGTATAGGACTTCAAGCTGTGCAAGAAAATTTACTTAGATATATAGGTAGAATACATAATTATGAACAATTTGAAAAAAACTATTTAGAAGCTAGAAAAGTAGGATTTAAAAATATAAATATAGATTTAATGTATAATCTTCCACATCAAACTTTTGAAGATTGGAAAGAAACTCTACATAAGATAGTGAGCTTGAATCCAGAACATATATCAGCGTATTCTCTAATTTTAGAAGAAGGAACTAAATTATACGACATGTATATGAAAAAAGAGTTTGATCTTGGTGATGAAGATGAAGATATAAAAATGTATGAATATGCTATAAATTATTTAAAAGAAAATGGATATAATCAATATGAGATATCAAATTATGCTAAAGTGGGATATGAATGCAAGCATAACATATTATATTGGAAATGTAAAAATTACATAGGATTAGGACCGGGAGCATCTGGATATATTAATAATGTTAGATACAACAATGTACAAAGTTTAGATGATTATCATGAAAAATTATTACAAAATCAAAAGCCTATAGATTTCTTTGAAACTCTTACTCAAAAAGACGAAATAGAAGAAAAGATTATCATGGGACTTAGAATGAATGAAGGTATAATTTTTAAAGATTTTGAGGAATTTGAAATAAACTTTGAAGAAAAATATAAAGAACAAATAGCTAAACATTTAAATTTAGAATTAATAGAAATGACACAGGGCGGATTTAAATTTACTCAAAAGGGAAGAGAAATATCAAATAATATTTTTTTAGATTATATAGATTAAATAAAAACTGTTGACAAAAATAAAAATAAGTGTTATATAATATATATAATCTTTTTAGCACTCAAAAATAGTGAGTGCTAACAGCAGGGAGGAAATGAAAAATGGAACTTAATGAAAGAAAAATGAAAA
Source organism: Clostridium sp. 1001270J_160509_D11 (assembly GCF_015667935.1). Taxonomy (GTDB): domain Bacteria; phylum Bacillota; class Clostridia; order Peptostreptococcales; family Peptostreptococcaceae; genus Intestinibacter. Next base: position 4,405 of record NZ_JADPET010000074.1, read on the forward strand.
TCCTCAAAGCGGTAGTTAAAGATTATATTGAAACAGCTGAAGCTGTAGGATCTAGAACAATTTCTAAAAAGCATAATCTTGGAGTTAGCGCTGCGACTATAAGAAATGAAATGGCGGATTTGGAAGAATTGGGATATTTAGTTCAGCCACATACATCAGCAGGAAGGGTGCCAACAGAAAAAGGTTATAAATTATATGTAGATTTGTTGATGGGAACTAATGAATTAAATGATAGCGACAAAGAAATAATTGAAAAATGTGTAGAAAGCAACATGAATCACATACAAGATTTAATTCATGAAACTTCTAAGATGTTATCACAGCTTACTAATTACACAACTATAGGTACTACTAAAATAGTAAAACCAAGTGTGATTAAACATATCCAACTAGTTAACATGGGTGAACACAGTATATTATTAATTGTTGTAACAGATATTGGAGATATTAAAAAGACTGATATTCCTACTAAAAAGTATTTAGATCAAGCTAAGTTGAATATAATTTCTGATAATCTTACTAAAAAGCTTGCAGGAAAAAGTATAACAGATATTGATAACAATTTAATAGCTTTTATAAAATATGAAATAGGAGAATACTCTTCTATAGTGGATAAATTGCTTAGCGTATTAAATTCAAATGTATCAGATGATGATGTATCGATAACATTAAACGGTGTTACAAACATACTTGATTATCCAGAATTTAATGATGTATTAAAAGCTAGAAGCTTTTTAGACATGCTTGAAACAAAAGAAACAGTAGCTAAAATAATACAATCAAAAGGAATATTAAAAGACAATACCAATATAATAATTGGTAGTGATAATGACTGTCAACAAGCCCAAGACTGTAGTGTTGTAACAGCTACATACAAAGTAGACAATGAGCAAATCGGACGTATAAGTTTTATAGGTCCAACGAGAATGGATTATTCTAGAATATATTCGATAATAAATTATATGAATATATTGCTTAATAATAAATAGAAAAATAAGAGAATCGAGGGGTGTAATATCTTGGAAAATAAAGATGTACAATCTGAAGTTAAAAACGATACTAACACTTCAGTTGAAGAACAAGCGGCTGAGGAAGTAAAAACACAACAAACTGAAGATGATAATGTAACAGATATAAATTCTAAATTAGAAGAAAAGAAAGTTGAAGATAAAATAAAAGACTTAGAATCTAAAGTAGAAGCATCTGAAGATAAATATAGAAGACTTCAAGCAGAATATTCTAACTATATTAGAAGAACACAACAAGAAAAAGAGACAATTGGCGTGTTTGCTAATGAAAAAATAATAACTGAATTAATACCAGTTATAGATAATATGGAAAGAGCATTAGATGCTTGCCCAGATAAAGAAGAAGCTCTTTATAAAGGTGTAGATTTAGTTTATAAACAACTAAAAGATTCACTAGTGAAATTTGGTGTTGAAGAAATAGAAGCAGAAGATGCTGATTTTGATCCAAATGTTCACATGGCAGTAATGCAAGAAAACATAGATGGAGTAGAACCAAACAAAGTTGTTATGGTACTACAAAAAGGATACAAACTTGGTGCAAAAGTAATAAGACCAACAATGGTTAAAGTATCTTGCTAATAAATTTGTAAATAATAAATAGCTAATAATTGAAAATAGCTAACAAATTAAATAAATTAATTAAAATGAAAATTCCAGGAGGCGTATTAACATGGCAAAAGTAATAGGTATAGATTTAGGTACAACAAACTCTTGTGTAGCAGTTTTAGAAGGTGGAGAACCTCAAATAATAGCAAATAACGAAGGTATGAGAACTACACCATCAGTAGTAGCATTTACAAAAGATGGTGAAAGAATAGTTGGGGAACCTGCAAAAAGACAAGCAGTTACAAATGCAGAAAGAACTGTAACTTCAATAAAAACTCATATGGGTACAGATTACAAAGTAGATATAGATGGTAAAGGATATACTCCACAAGAAATATCAGCTATAATACTTCAAAAATTAAAATCAGATGCAGAAAGTTACTTAGGTCAAACAGTAACAGAAGCAGTTATAACTGTTCCAGCATACTTCACAGATGCTCAAAGACAAGCAACTAAAGATGCAGGTAGAATAGCAGGACTTGACGTTAAAAGAATAATAAACGAACCAACTGCTGCAGCTCTTGCTTACGGTATGGATAAATTAGACGAAGAAAAGAAAATATTAGTATTTGACTTAGGTGGAGGTACTTTCGACGTATCAATACTTGAAATAGGTGACGGTACTTTCGAAGTTTTAGCTACTGCTGGTAACAACAGATTAGGTGGGGACGACTTCGATAAAGTTATAATAGATTACTTAGCTGACGAATTCAAAAAAGCTGAAGGTGTTGATTTAAGATCAGACAAAATGGCATTACAAAGATTAAAAGAAGCTGCTGAAAAAGCTAAAAAAGAATTATCTTCAACAATGTCAACTAACATAAATCTACCATTCATAACTGCAACTGCAGAAGGACCAAAACACATGAATATAGATTTATCAAGAGCTAAATTCAACGAATTAACTGCTGATTTAGTAGAAAAAACTATGGGACCAACTAAGAGTGCTTTAGCTGATGCTGGACTTTCTGTTTCAGAAATAGACGACGTATTATTAGTAGGTGGTTCAACAAGAATACCTGCAGTTCAAGAAGCTGTTAAAAACTTCATAGGAAAAGAACCTCACAAAGGTATAAACCCAGATGAATGTGTTGCTGCTGGTGCTGCTATACAAGCTGGTGTTTTAACTGGTGAAGTTAACGATTTATTATTATTAGATGTTACTCCATTATCATTAGGTATAGAAACTATGGGTAACGTAATGACTAAAATAATAGAAAGAAATACTACTATACCAACTAAAAAATCTCAAGTATTCTCAACTGCTGCAGATAACCAAACTGCTGTTGATATACACGTATTACAAGGTGAAAGATCAATGTCTTATGATAATACTACATTAGGTAGATTCCAATTATCTGAAATACCACCAGCTCCAAGAGGAATACCTCAAATAGAAGTTACTTTCGATATAGATGCTAATGGTATAGTTCACGTTACTGCTAAAGATTTAGGAACTGGAAAAGAACAAAAAGTTACTATAACTTCAGGAACTAACTTATCAGAAGAAGAAATAGAAAGAAAAGTTAAAGAAGCAGAAATGAATGCTGAAGCTGATAAACAAAAGAAAGAAAAAATAGAAGCATTAAACCAAGCTGAATCAACTATTTATCAAACTGAAAAAACTTTAAACGAATTAGGAGATAAAGTAAGTGCAGAAGATAAATCAGCTATAGAAAGTGCTTTAGAAAACTTAAAAGCAGTTAAAGATAAAGAAAGCGCAACAGCTGAAGAATTAAAAACTGCAATGGATGAAGTAATGAACAAATTCCATAAAATATCTGAACAAATGTATCAACAAGCTCAAGCAGCACAAGGTGCAGAAGCTCAAGATGCTGGTTATGACCAAGGTTCAAACGCTGGAAATGGCGATGACAACGTAGTAGATGCAGATTTTACAGAAGTTGATGATAAATAGGTTACAAAGACAGAGTATTTGTGTATAATAAAATTAACGTACTTTTTAAAAGTACTTAGTAAAGAAGATTAGTCTGTTAAAATAAATTTATAATAGCTTGTAGTTTAACATTCTACAAGCTATTATTTTGTAAGATGTAAAGGTGGTGAAATCCTTGAGTGAAAAAAGAGATTACTATGAGGTGCTTGGTGTAGGCAAAGACGCAGACGCTAAAGAGATTAAAAAAGCTTATAGAAAATTAGCAATGAAATATCACCCAGACAAAAATCCTGGTGATAAAGATGCTGAAGAAAAATTCAAAGAAATAAATGAAGCTTATGAAGTACTTTCTGATGAAGAAAAAAGAAGTACTTATGATAGATTTGGACACGACGGATTAAATGGTCAAGGCGGATTTGGCGGCGGTCAAGGATTCGGCGGATTCGGAGGAAGTGGCTTCGGTGGATTCGAAGATATATTCGGAGACATATTCGGTTCTAGCTTTGGAGGCGGATTCGGAGGTTCTTCATCTAGAAGAAGAGGACCAAAACGTGGTGCAGACATAAGACAATCAGTTACTATTAGTTTTGAAGATGCTGCATTCGGTAAGAAAATAAAAGTTAAAATAAATAGAAGTGAAGAATGTGAAGAATGTCATGGTAGTGGAGCAAGACCAGGAACATCTAAAAAAACTTGTCCTACTTGTCATGGTTCAGGAACAGTTCAAAGTGTTCAAAGAACTCCATTCGGTAATATAGCTAGCCAAAGAACATGTTCTACATGTGATGGTGAAGGGGAAATAAATGAATCACCATGTAACAAATGTCATGGAAAAGGTAGCATAAGAAAAACTAAGACAATAGAAGTTGATATACCAGCAGGTATAGATGATGGTCAAATGATAAAACTTTCTGGTCAAGGTGAAGTAGGAGAAAAAGGCGGTCCTAGAGGAGATTTATATATCGTAGTTAATGTACAAAAACACGATATATTCACAAGAGAAGGATACGACGTTTATATAGAAATGCCAATAAGATTTACTCAAGCGGCATTAGGGGATAAATTAGAAGTACCTACACTAGACGGAAAAGTTTCATACACTTTACCTGAAGGAACTCAAACAGGAACAGTATTTAGACTTAGAGAAAAAGGTATACCTAAATTAAGAAGTAATTCTAGAGGTGACCAATACGTTAAAGTTATAATAGATACACCTAAAAAATTAAACGAAGATCAAAAAGAATTATTAAGAAAATTTGATGAATCTTGCGGAAACAAAGTCCACGAAAAACAGAGGAATTGGAAGAACAAGATAGACACTTTTTTCAAAAATTTAAAGAAATAAATTTATTTAAAAAGTATTTTAAATAGTTAACTGCTATTTAAAATACTTTTTTTTGCTAAAAATTTAAAACAAAAAAGTTTTAATAAGAGAAATACTGGTTATTAAATCTATAAGAAGTTTTTGTATGAATTATAAAATTACAATATTTAGGACAAAATATATAAATACAGAAAAAACTGTTAATTATATGATTTAAAAACTAAAAAAATTGCAGAATTTTGGCGATAGATGTAATTTAGTAATTAACCAATAGATTAAATATGATATAATAATTAAATGAAATTTTTAAAATTGAAAATCATAAGTATAAAATTATAACTTTAAATAATAAAACCTAGAAAGGAAGATAATTATATTATGAATTGGACAGAAGTAACTATAAAAACTACTACAGAAGCTGTAGAAGCAATAAGTAACATATTAATGGAAGAAAGATGTGGAGGGGTTATGATAGAAGACCCAAAGGACTTCTTATTCCAAAAGAAAAATGAACTAGATTGGGATTATGTTGAAGAAGAAGTATTTAACAAAAGTGGACAAGACGGAGTACTTATAAAAACTTACATACCAGAAGAAAGAAATGTATTAGAATTAATCGAAACAGTAAAAGCTAGAATAGCTTTATTACCATCATTCGGATTAGATATAGGTGAAGGTTCTGTATCTTTAAGTAATGTCAACGAATCTGATTGGGCAAATGAATGGAAAAAATACTACAAACCAACAAAAGTAGGTAAAAAAATAGTTGTAAAACCTAGCTGGGAAGAGTATGAAAAACAAGAAGGTGACCTAATAATAGAATTAGATCCAGGGATGGCATTCGGAACAGGAACTCATGAGACTACTTCTATGTGTATAAGAGAATTAGAAAACTATGTAGACGAAACAAAAACTGTATTTGATATAGGTTGTGGTAGTGGTATACTTGCAATTGCAGCTGCACAGTTAGGTGCAAAAGAAGTAGTAGCAGGTGACTTAGACGAAGTAGCAGTGAAAGTATCAAAAGAAAACTGTGAAATAAACAACGTATCTGATAAAGTAGTAGTTAAACATGGTTCATTATTTGAAGTTGTAGACTCTAAAGCAGACGTAATAGTTGCAAACATAATAGCAGATATAATAAAAATACTTGCTAAAGATGTAAGCAAATTCTTAAAAGATGATGGTGTATTCATATCTTCTGGTATAATACTTGCTAAAATAGATGAAGTTTGTCAAGCTTTAGAAGAAAACGGATTTGAAATAGTTAAAGTTGAGAGATTAGGAGAATGGTCAGCTATAGTTTCTAAACTTAAGTAGGTGAAATAATGGATAGATTTTTCGTAGATAAGACTAATATAAATTTAGAAAACAACACATGTGTAATAGTAGGAGAAGATGTAAAACATATATCTAAAGTTTTAAGATGTAAAATCGGTGAAAAATTAGAAATATGTGATAATGACAACTCTGAATACATCTGTGAAATAACAGAAATAAACAAAGCGCAAGTAGATTTAGATATAATCGAAAAAAGAGAAATAAAAAGAGAATCAGACTTAAAAGTAAAACTATATCAAGGTCTTCCTAAAAGTACTAAAATGGAATTAATACTTCAAAAACTTACGGAAGTTGGAGTTGATGAAATTATTTTAGTATCTACAAAGAGAAGTGTAGTCAAAGTTGACGACAAAAAAGAAGGCAAAAAGATAGAGCGTTGGGAAAGAATTATGTATGAGGCTGCTAAACAAAGTAAAAGAGGTAAGATACCTAAATTAAGAGGTGTTTTATCATTTAAAGAAGCTTTAGAAGACATGAAAAACAACGATATGAATATATGTCCTTATGAAAATGAAAGAACTGTATCTATAAAAAGTGCAATTAAAGATGCAGATATAAATACAATAGGAATCTTTGTAGGACCTGAAGGTGGATTTGAAGAAGAAGAAATAGTAAATATTCAAGATATAGATTCTAAAGTTGTATCATTAGGACCGAGAATATTGAGAACGGAAACGGCATCAGTAGTCGCTTCTTCAATAGTTTTATATGAACTAAGTGACTTAGGAGGAAATATTTAATGAAAAGAGTGGCATTTTATACTTTAGGGTGTAAAGTAAACCAATACGAAACAGAAGCAATGCTTGAATTATTCGAAAAAGAAGGATATGAAAAAGCAGAGACAGAAGATTATGCAGATGTTTATGTTATAAATACTTGTACAGTAACTCATATGAGTGATAGAAAATCAAGACAATATATAAGAAGAATGAAAAAGAAAAATCCAGACGCGATAATCGCTGTAGTTGGATGTTATTCACAAGTATCTCCAGAAGAAATACTTTCAATAGACGAAGTAAATCTTGTTATGGGTACAAATGATAGAAAAAAAATCGTAGAAGAAGTTAAAAAAATCGATGCAAGCAGAAAAGTTAGTACAGTTGACGATATAATGAAAGTTAAAGCTTTCGAAGAAATCGAAATAAACAAAACTAACGGAAAAACTAGAGCTTTCTTAAAAATACAAGATGGATGTGATAGATACTGTTCATACTGCATAATACCATATGCAAGAGGCAGAGTTAGAAGTAGAGATTTAGAAAGTATAGTTAAAGAAGTAGAAAATCTTGCAGCTAACGGATATAAAGAAGTAGTTTTAACAGGAATACACGTTGCATCTTATGGAAAAGACATAAAAGAAACTGATATAAAACTTCTAGACGTAATCAAACAAATAAATGATATAGAAGGAATAGAGAGAATAAGACTTAGCTCTGTTGAACCTATATTATTTACAGATGAATTTGTAGAAGCAGTTTCAGCTATGGATAAAGTTTGTCCACACTACCACTTATCACTTCAAAGTGGATGTGATGAAACTTTAAAAAGAATGAAACGTAGATATACAACAGAAGAATATAAAACAATAGTAGATAGACTGAGAGCAGCTATACCAAATGTATCTATAACTACAGATGTTATAGTTGGATTCCCAGGTGAAACAAATGAAGAATTTGATAAAACATATGAGTTCTTAAAAGATATAGAACTTACTCATATGCATATCTTCAAATATTCACCAAGAAAAGGAACACCAGCTGCTACTATGGAAAATCAAGTAGACCCAAGCACAAAACATGAAAGAAGTGAAAAATTACTTCAATTAAACGAAGAAAACTTCAAAAAATTTGGGCAAAAAATGTTAGACAAAGAATTTAATGTATTATTTGAACAAAAAGTTGGAGATAATAAATTTGAAGGTTTAACAGAAAACTATGTTAAAGTTATAGTAGAAAGCGATAAAGATTTATCAGAACAAATTTTAAAAGTAAAAATAACAGATGTAAAAAATGAATTCTTAGAAGGAATTTTGGTATAGTATGTAGAAATACATATAATTAGACAGGAGGTGTAGAGGGGATGGACTGTTTATTTTGTAAAATAATAGATAGAGAAATACCAGGCGATATAGTATATGAAGATGACAAGGTTTTAGCATTTAATGATATAAACCCTGTTGCACCATATCACATTTTAGTAATACCTAAAAAACACTATGATAGTATGATAGATGTTAATGAAGAAGATATGGATATTATTGCACATATTCATAAAGTAATTAATATAATAGCAAAAGAAAAAGGATTTGCAGATAAAGGATTTAGAATAATAAATAACTGCGGTTCTGATGGTGGTCAAGAGGTAAAACACATTCATTTCCACGTGTTAGCTGGAAAGAAACTTCCAATGTATGAAAAAGATACCAAATAAATTGAATGTTTTTGGTGAAAAAAGTAAAAATGTTCTTGTATATTAATAATTTCATTTTATATTTAATTAAAATACTTGATAAATATAAAAATATAGTTTATAATATACAAGTATGAAATCGCAGAGGTTTTGTAAGGACTAACACGATTTTATACATAATTCGCGAAATCGGAGGGAGGGAAAAAGAATGTCAGAAGTAAGAGTAAGAGAAAATGAATCATTAGATAGTGCTTTAAGAAGATTTAAACGTCAATGCGCTATGTCTGGCATAATGTCAGAAGTAAGAAAAAGAGAACACTATGATAAACCAAGTGTTAAACGTAAGAAAAAAGCTGAAGCAGCTAGAAGAAAAAATGCTAAAAGATAGTAATATCTAAAAGTAGTAATATGAAATAAAGAGGTGAAGGGAATGTCCCTTAAACAAAAGTTACAAGAAGATCTAAAGTCTTCTATGAAAAACAAAGATAATACTAAAAAATCAGTAGTAACTTTAATTAGGGCTTCAATTAAGCAATATGAAGTCGATAATAGGGTTGAGCTAGATGATTCTCAAATTATAGATCTTATAGCTAAACTACTAAAACAAACAAAAGATTCTCTAGACGAGTTTAAAAAAGCCGGAAGAGAAGATTTAATGACTCAAGCAGAAGCTGAAATAGAAGTTTTAAAAGAGTACCTACCTCAACAATTAAGCGAAGAAGAACTAAACGAAATCGTAATTGCTACTATATCAGAAGTTGGAGCTACTTCAATGAAAGATATGAAGCATATTATGTCATCAATAATGCCTAAAGTAAAAGGGCGTGCTGATGGAAAGCTAATAAATGAATTAGTTAGAAAAAACTTACAATAGATTAAAAGGTCTAGAATAATATTCTAGACCTTTTTACGTTTTTAAAAACAATAAAAAGACAAATTTCGTCAAAATGAATATTTTAAATCTATTAAATTCTAAATATAATTTAGTAGAAGAAGATTTTATAAGTGCTGAGATAGA
>NZ_JADPET010000075.1 GCF_015667935.1 Clostridium sp. 1001270J_160509_D11
TTATTGATTTAATAGGAAAAAGTAAAACAAATACATTAATAGAAAAGGGATTTTTGAATGAATCACTAAATTTATCATCAATTATAATAATACTTCATAAAAAACAATATTTCTATTAGTTTTATCTATGAATTCTTAAATAAAGTCTATTAGTTATTTTAAATAAATACTGTTAGAATAATCTTAAATAAAAAATTAACAATCAAAAAAATAATAATCACACATACAATAAAATTTAATGGAGGTTTTAAAATGGCACACAAATATAAAAATATCTTTTCACCTTTAACAGTAAAAAATATGACTTTAAAAAACCGCATCGTAATGATGCCAATGGGTACAAACTACGGTGAACAAAATGGAGAGATGAGTTTTTTACACATTAATTATTATGAACAAAGAGCAAAAGGCGGTACTGGACTTATAATAGTAGAAAATGCTAGTGTATTTTCTCCACAAGGTTCAAACGGCACTTCTCAACTTCGCATAGATCACGATAGTTATCTACCAAGATTATATAAACTTTGCGAAAGAGTTCACAAATATGGAACAAAAATAGCTATACAAATAAATCATGCAGGAGCTTCTGCAATGTCTTCAAGAACAGGAATGCAACCAGTTTCTGCTTCAAATATACCATCAAAAGCAGGCGGAGAAATTCCTAGACCACTTGAAAAAGAAGAAATATATGAAATAGCTAAAAAATACGGTGAAGCAGCTAAAAGAGCACAAACTGCTGGTTTTGATGCAGTTGAAATACATGCTGGTCACTCTTACTTAATAAGTCAATTCTTATCACCATTATATAACGATAGAACTGATGAATTTGGTGGTTCTATAGAAAACAGAACTCGTTTTGCAAGACTTGTAATAGATGAAGTTAGAAAAAATGTTGGGCCTAACTTCCCAATATTATTACGTTTAAGTGCAGATGAATTTATGGAAGGTGGTAATACAATAGACGACTGCCTAAAATACTTAGAATACTTAAATGATGAAGTAGATATATACGACGTATCTGCTGCTCTTAACGGCTCAATACAATATCAAATAGATGCTAACTATTTAAAAGATGGTTGGAGAGCTTATTTATCAAAAGCAGTTAAAGATAAATTTAATAAACCATGTATAACAATGGGTAATATAAGAAATCCTCAAGTTGCTGAAGATATACTTGAAAGAGGAGATGCCGATTTAATAGGTATGGGACGTGGACTTATAGCTGATCCTGAATGGGTAAACAAAGTTGAACTTGGAAAAGAAGATGAACTTAGAAAATGTATATCTTGTAATATAGGATGTGCTGGAAATAGAATAGGAATAAATAGACCTATAAGATGTACTGTAAACCCTTCTGTAAATGAAGATGAGGTTTATAAAAAAGTAAAAGTAAATAAAAATTGTAATGTAGTAGTTATAGGTGGTGGTACTGCAGGACTTGAAGCTGCCTGTACAGCTGCAGAAGTTGGATGTGCTACATTCTTAATCGAGAAAAAAGATGTTTTAGGCGGTCTAGCTACTGAAATTTCAAAAATACCAGATAAAAGAAGATTATATGACTTCCCTAAATATTTAATAAATAGAGCAGAAAAATTAGATAATTTATATGTTTTTAAAAATACTGAAGCTAATGTAGAATTTATCAAAAACTTAAAACCTAATTTAATAATAAACGCAACTGGTTCTTCTCCATTATTACCTCCAATCAAAGGGCTTCATGAAGTAATGGCTAAAGAAGATTCAAAAGTCTTCTCTATATTAGATATGATAAATAATATAGAAAATTATCCACAAGATTTAACTGGCAAAAAAGTTGTTATAATCGGTGGTGGTGCTGTTGGACTTGATGTAGCAGAATTCTTTGCACCAAGAAATGCCGACTGCTCTATAGTTGAAATGGCTCCTGTTATAGGAAATGGAATAGATCCAGTATCAAAAGTTGGTACTTTTGATTTATTAAACAAACATAATGTAAAACAACTTACTAATACAAAATTATTAGAAGTAAAAGATAATTCATTCTTAGTTGAATATGCAGATGGCTCATTAGATGAGTTAGAATTTGATTATGGATTTATATGCTTAGGAATGAAATCAAATAACCCTGTATTAAAAGCTCTAGAAGAAGAATATTCTGATACAAATATAGAAATTATTTCTATAGGAGACAGTATAAGAGCTAGACGTATTATAGAAGGTGTTGAAGAAGGAAGAAATATTATAAATACACTTACTAAACACGATTATCTTGATATTTATGTATAAGATATAATATAAAATTATTTTCAAAATAAAAACTAGGCTGTTTTAATAATTATATTTATAAAACAGCCTAGTTTTTTAATAAGTTTTCGATATGTAAATTTACTTTAAAAACTACTTATAAAAATCTTTTGTTTTTTACTTTATAAAATACTTATAAAGTTTTTTGTTGTTCTAAGAATGTCTCTAGTATATTTTTTGTATCTTCTAATGTAGGTTTTATACCTGTCCATATATTAAATGAATGCACGCCTTGGTTTATAAGCATTTGTATCCCATAAGCGATCTTTAAATCATATCTAAGACCCCATTTAATAAGTGCTGTTTCATGTGGTTTATAAACAGCATCTGCTACTATAAGATGCTTAGGCGGGATTAAAGATATATCAATTGGAGATTCATCTGTACCCATCCCAATAGGAGTAGTATTTATAAGTATATCAATATTATCTATATCTTCTTGTGTTATATTTTTAGATGTCGCAATAGCCTCAGTTTCAAAATGTTCATTTATTGTATCAGCTATCGATTGTGCCTTTTCTATACTTCTATTTACAATCTCAATCGATTTAGCATTTTCAATTGCAAGCTGTATTGCAATACTTCTACAGGCGCCTCCTGCACCTATTATTAGTACTTTCTTTCCTTCAATGCTCTCTTGACTAGCATCTTTTATAGATTTAGTAAGACCTGTTCCGTCTGTGTTATATCCATATAATTTCCCATCTACGTTTTTAATAGTATTTACAGCTCCAAATAATTTAGCCTTTTCGTCTATAAAATCTAAATACTTCATAACTTCTATTTTGTGAGGAATAGTTACATTCGTTCCCATTATACCAAGATGTCTTATTCCTTCTATACCTTCTTTTAAATATTCAGGATCAATATCATAACTTACATAAACTGCATCAATATTGTATTTTTCGAATAAATAATTATGTATCTTTGGCGAAAAACTTTGGCTAATTGGATGTCCAATTACACTGTATACTTTTGTTTTCGAACTTATGCTCTTCATTTTGATTATCCTCCTATAAACTCTTTTTTAGTTCATGTTTATTTACTTAAATTCTAGCTAATAAAAAAAAATTGTCAATCTTAATTAGTATCTTTTTAATAATATAAAAAAATTTGCTTCACTCATGGCGCATCCACAAATAAGATAATATATAATTTCTTTAGAATTAAAAAATACTAATTATAAGTAATATTTATTTTTTACACATAAAAATAAGTCCTATAACTTATTAAGCTATAAGACCTATTTTTTATGCTACTTCACGAGCTCTTTCTATTTTATCATTTTGTATATTTACATATATTGCAAGTAATACACCTAATAAAGTAACTGCTATATTAAGCAGTACAACGTTTATTGGTCCATTAGTTGCACCACCAACTTTTGTTAAGTAAGATGCAAAACTTATTATAGTATAGTTTGCAACACTTGATGCTATCATAACTATTGAAGTTATTTTACCTTTATCTTTAGGGAACATTTCATTTGCTGTAGATACGCAAAGTTGAAGTACTCCACCTGCTGCTGCATAACCTAATACAAATCCACCTACTAAACATATAGAAGGTATTCTTATAAAGTAAATTGCTATAAGCATTGCTGCTGATATTGCTGGATATATTATAAGTATTCTTACTGCCTTTAGTCCTTTACTTATTAAAAATGATGAAACAAGTATTGCACAAACTGTTCCTAAAGCGTAGAATGATTGAATTTTACTTGGATCAGCAAGTCCATATAGTTTACCTAATTCTTGATTACAATTTAACCATATCATAAAAGTTGAAGAAGAAGTAAATCCTATACATATTAATGCTATACTTGCTGGAGTAAATTTCATTTTTTCTTTTTTAACTTCTTTTTCAGATTCAGAGTCGTCTTGAGCATTTTCTAATTTAGGGAATGGTAAAAATGCTATTAATACACCATCTATTGCAATTGCTACTGCTGCTATTATAAATATTGTTTTAAATGAGAATGCATTTGTAGCTACAAATCCTATACCAAATGGTAGAGCAAATTGTGCTATAGACATTGAGAACTTAGTAAATAAGTTTGCAACTGAACCATTCTCTGGGAATATTTCCATGCATGATGGTGTTACACAAGTATCTAAAAATGAATTAGCAATACCACCTACTATTGCAAACATATAACCTACCATCATATTTGGAGCAAATACTATTCCACCTAAATATAATGCATAACATATAACCCCTATTAAACCACTTATTCTTCTTCCGAATTTATCAGATATAGGCCCTGAGAAAGGAAGAGAGATTAAACGTCCAAGACCAAGTGCAGCTATTACTGATACAACTATACTTACATCAAACGTACCATCTTCTAATACTTTTGCTCCCCACATTGATGCAAAATCTTGTTTATATTGTCCTAATATAGAAGCTCCTATACCATGTATAAAATATGTAAAGTATAGAGCTATTGCAGTAGGATAAAACTTTTTATAATTAACTTGTTCCATTATAGTTTCCCCCTATTTTAAATTTTATTTTATATAAAAAAAACATATTATTTATCATTTCAACTTTGTTAATTCATTAACTTAATTATTTATAAAGATTTAGTGTCGATAGAAAAATCATACTATCAACACTTTATCTTATCTTTTATTTAAATTTTATAAATCAGAATAGTATTTAGCTTTTACTTCTTCTACTGGCATCTCTTGTCCCATAAATAATTTAAATGCTTCAACACCTTGATATAATAACATACCTTTTCCGCCTACAACTTTGCAACCAGCTTTTTCAGCGTCTAATATCATCTTAGTTTTAATTGGATTGTATACTACATCTGTAACTACTAAGTCTTTTCTAAATACGCTAGTATCTTTTATATTTGTTTCATTATCATAAGGTTTCATACCTATTAAAGTTGCATTTGTAAGTATATCACTTGTTTTTATTTCTTCATATAATTTTTCAGTATCATCTATATCAAATAAATTTACTACACATTCTGGAACTTCTCTTTTTATAGCTTCGACAGTATTTTGTGCTTTTTCAAAGAATCCATCTTTTTTATTGAATATAGATATTTCTCTAGCTCCGTCTAAAGCAGCTTGTACTTGTATAGCAGTTGCAGCCCCTCCTGCACCCATTATAGTCATTTTTTTGCCTTTTATATCGACACCATTTTCTTTTAAGTTTCTTACATAACCTTTACCGTCTGTTATATCACCTATTAATTTTCCGTCTTTGTTTATTATTGTATTACAAGCACCGATTATACGAGAAGCTGGAGATAATTCGTCCATATATTTAGCAACTTCACCTTTACATGGCATTGTAACATTTCCGCCTTTCATATTGAAAGTTCTAAAAGCATTTACAGCATCTTCTGTTTTTTCTACAGGTATGTCAAATGCTAAATATCTATAATCTAAATCTAATATTTCAAAACTATAATTGTACATTGCAGGTGAGCCTGAATGTCCTACTGGTGACCCTATTAATCCTAATAAACCTGTTCTACCTGATATTTCCATTTCAATTCCTCCGATTCTTGATATCCCCCATATTGCTATGCCATCTTATCCCTAAAACGACTTTGGCATTGGTGTTTAGAGCCCCCACTCTAAACACCAACCAAGTTTGCAATTATTAAACTATATCAGAAATTTAATTATTTATTATATGCTTAAAGCTACATTTAATGCTTCTTCTGTTGCATTTAAAGCTCTTCTCGCTCTAACTGCATCCCCTATAACATAAGTTTCTTTTACTATATCTTTTAATGATTCACTTATTGGATCATAATTTCTAGATCCCATTGCAAGTACAACTGAATCAAATCCTCTTACTTCATGTACAGAACCATCTGCTAATTCGTATTTAACACCGTCAGTATAGAATTCTGCAACTTTTGCACCTGTTATACTTTCTACCTTGTGTTTATCGAATGCTTCCATGATGTATTTTCTATGTTCTTTAGCTACATCACCAGCTATTTTATCTTTAAATTCTATTATTGATACTTCGTGTTCTTGTTCAGCTAGGAATTCTGCAGTTTCTGCACCTACCATTCCTCCGCCTACTACTAAAACTTTTGTACCACAGGCTTTTTGCCCATCTAATAAATCTATAGCATTTATTACGCCAACATCATTTATACCTGGTATTGGTAGTACTAATGGAGTTGCACCTGTAGCAACTATACAAACGTCTGGATTCATTTCTTTTATAAATTCTTCAGTTGCTTCTGTATTTAATAATACTTTTACTCCATATTCATTACATCTTGCTATAAAGTTGCGAACTAAATTAGTTATATCGCCTTTTCCTGGTGGGTATGCAGCAAGTCTCATTTGACCACCTAATGTATATGATTTTTCAACTAATGTTACGTTGTGTCCTCTTAAAGCACTTACCCAAGCAGCCTGCATTCCGCCGACTCCACCACCTATAACTAATACATTTTTAGGTTCTTTAGTCATAGTTAATTCGCCTTCACGTCCTAATAATGGATTTGCTAAACAAGTTATTGGTTTACCTTGGAACATATTTGGAACACATCCTTGTAGACATGCTATACATGGTGTCATAAGCTCTAATTTGCCATCTCTAGCTTTGTTTGGTGTTTCTGGATCAGCTAAACTTTGACGTCCAAATGCCACTAAATCAGTTCTTCCTTGTTTAACCATTATGTCAGCATATTGTGGCTCAGTAAAACGACCTACAGTTATTACAGGAATATTTACTACTTCTTTTATACTTGATACTAAATCTGAAGAAAATCCTCCATGTATAGTAGTTGGTGCCCACATATATTCATCATTTAAGTGAGTTGCACGAGATACATGTAGAGCATCTATTTTACATACTTCTTCTAAATAAACTGCTACTGCTGTACTATCTTGTACACTAAGTCCGCCTAAAACATCATCTTGTGCATTTATTCTGGCTAATATAGCTATTTTGCCTTCTGTTTTCTTTCTTATATTTTCTATTATTAAACGAGGTAATCTCATTCTATTTTCAAAACATCCGCCAAATTCATCTACTCTTTTGTTAGTTCTAGGTGATATAAATGTACTTACTAAATATCCATGTGCACAGTGAAGTTCAACTGCATCTATTCCTGCTTTCATAGCACGTAAAGCTGCATCTCCATAAGCTTCAATTATATCGTATATTTCTTCAGTATTTAGTATTTGTGGCGTTGGATGACCATCTTTTGATGGTATTGGTGATGCCGCCACTATTGGATATCCTGCTATAGCTTGATTTACATCAGGACCTGCATGTTGAAGTTGTACAGAAACCTTTGCCCCTTCAGCATGACATGCATCTATTACATTTTTAAAGCTATCTATTACGCTATCATCAAATAGACAAGGTTTTCTAGGACCACCTTTTGATTTATAATAAACAACGCTAGATTCAATAGTTATAAGACCAAATCCACCTTTTGCTCTTGCAGCATAATAATTTTTAGATTTTTCGCTTAAAGTTCCATCTGTATTTGCAAAGTTGTTGCCCATTGGAGGGACAACAAATCTATTTGGTACATTCATAGGACCTATTTGTATAGGCTTAAATATATTTTCAAAATTCATAATATTACCTCTTCCCTATTTAAGTTAATTTTAATTTGTAAGATTTCAATTTTTAGTATTTTATATCTATTTAAAAATTCTCAATATATATTTAATAAATGATTATTATTTTTTAATATCTACATTTAAACTTTATATTATTAAGCTAAAACTTCTGGCCAAGCTTCTTTTAAAACTTTTACTGCATTGTCATATGTATATTTAGCTGCAAAATCTACACCTTTTTCTACATATTCATCACATATAACTTCAACACCTACTGCATTTGGTTTAACACCTTTTTGTTGTAACATTTTACAAAATCCTGCAGTATCTCCATATCCACACCCTGGAGCAACTCTATCATGCATTGACTCATCTCTTAAAACTTCTTTTGCATATGGTCTAGCTTGAACATCATTTATTTGAACTGATACTATTTTATCTGCTGGTATCATATCTATTACTTTTTCAAATGGTTGGTTTGCTCTTACCCAGTGCCATGTATCTAATATTATTTTTGCATTATCACAACCAGATGCTTCTACTACTTTCCATCCTTTTTCTAAGTCTGGTATACCACTGTATGGCATTGGTTCAACCCCTATTATTATGTCTTTTGCTCTTAAGCATAATTCTTTTAATTTTTGTGCTGTATGTTCTATTGAGTAGTTTTCCATTAGACCACAGTTTATTTGTTTTACACCAAATAATTCACACATTTTGAAGCAAATTTGTTCTTTCATTTGTTGTTCTAATGTTCTCTCATCATCAGCCCATAAAGTTATATACTCTACTTCTGTTACTTTCATATTGTGTTTTTTTAATATATTTAATATATCTTCATCGTGTAATCCTTCTTGTAATGCTGCTATATAATTTTCAGCTCTTAAACCTATTCCTTCATATCCAGCATTTTTAGCTGCGATTACTCTTTCTTCAAAAGTTACCTTTGTTCCTAAAGTATAAGAACTTACTGTTAATGGATGTTGTTTTGACATATTCTATTCCCCCTTATTGTACATTTGTTTAAAATTATTTTTTATTCTTTGTTAATTGTTTGTCGTTTTATTTTGCATTTTTTCTTTGATTTATCTTATGTTTAAATGTTATCACAGTATTTTTTATATGACTAATTGATAATAATCTATCAATTTATTGATTTTATATATAATTTTTAGTATATTAGTTTTATAAAATCTATACTTATGATAAATAATTGTTTGAAATCTTTTATTTATCTTTATTAAAGTGTTAAATAAAAAACACTCTTTAAATTTTAAATATAGATTAAAAAGGGGGAATAAGCTTGAATTTATATCATTTAAGATACTTTGTTACTTTAGCAAAGCTAGAACATTATACTAAAGCTGCAGAAGAGCTCTGTATTACTCAACCAAGTTTAAGTCATGCCATTTCACTACTTGAAAAAGAACTTGGTGTCACATTATTTCAAAAAGAAGGACGTAATATTGTCCTTACAAAATGCGGGAAAATTTTTTTAGAAAAGGTGAAAGAATCATTAAAAATTCTTGATGATAGTGTTCTTGAACTTAAATCTATAAGCAACGGGGAAGGCTATATAGATTTAGGATTTTTACGTACTTTAGGTACAAACTTTGTACCTAGGCTAAGTAAAAGCTATATTGAGAATAATCCAGATAAAAAAATTAATTTCAATTTTCATACTGAAACAACTACTGCTGATCTAATAAAATCATTAAAAGAGCAAAAATACGATATGATATTTTGTTCAAAATCAGAAAAAGAAAAAAATATAGAATTTATACCTGTTTCTGCTCAAAAATTAGTTCTTATAGTTCCGTCAAATCATGAATTAGCTAAATATGACTCAATCACTTTAGAGCAAACAGTTGAATATCCTCAAATTGTATTTAGTTCAAAGAGTGGACTTAGACAGATTATAGATAATTTATTTGATTCAATAGGTAAAAAACCTCAAATTACATATGAAATAGAAGAAGATCAGGTAATTGCAGGATTAGTTTCTAACAACTTTGGTATTGCAATAGTACCTTATATGCCTATTTTAAAATTTATGGATTTAAAGACTATTGAAATAAAATCACCGACATGGGAAAGAAACTTTTATCTAGCTGTATTAAAAGATAAAACGCTTACCCCGATTGCAGAGAATTTCAAATCATTCGTAATTGAAAATTATACATTAGATTAAAAAAAAGGATGACTAATCGAGTAGTCATCCTTTAAATTATAAAAAATAATAATCATTTCTTTAGAAATTCTAAAGTTAGTACACAAATAAATATACCTATTTATATAGTATAAATAAGTTTATATAATTTATCAATACAAATAATGTAGTTTTATAGATATATTAACTATCTATAGTATTTATCTATATATTTGGATATTTTTAAAAATATTTTCTATCATTGCGAGTTTAAGCTCATTAAATTTGTAAGTTTATTTAAATTAAATACTTTTCTATATATTTTATATATCTATAGAAATTATCTATAAAAACACCCTTTATTAATAATTTGTTTTATAGATAATTATAATGTAGAATTAAATCATAAAAATAAATGGTAAATATTAAGGAAATATAAATCCCATACAAAACGAAATATTTTTAAATCAAATTATTGTATTTAAAAATATTCCCCAATAAGCTTAGTACAAATCTACCCTAGATTTGTACTTTTTTTTAATTCTTTTTTAATATTTAGCTTCTAGTAATTTATCATACCTTACATATAGTTTTATAGACTTTTCTACTTCCATATTATTTTTTTCTAGATTTAAGATGAGGCATATTATGTTTGAACTTTCCTTTTTTATACGTATACTTTTTACATAGTCTCCTATCTCATATCCACCAGTTTCACTAGCATTATTTGATCGCAAAGTATTTATAAATAATTTCTTTGATGATTTTTTATAACTTATTTCTCTATTTTTTAAAGCTATATTGTTTTCATTTTCACTATTTTTGAAATTTAACTTTATTGATAAAACATCGTATTCTTTTCCTAGCTCTAAATTTTGTATTGTCTTTCTATCTATTGTCGTTATACTTATTATATTCATACTTTCTTCGATTAAAGGAGTGATTTGAGAAGTTATCTCTTCTGTCTGTTGGCTTAACTCAATTCTATCTTCAATATTTTTATTAGCTCTATTTATAACAGCCATAATACTTAATAGACATGTTATTATTATAGACATTATAAATACAGATATGATTATTTCTAATAAGACGTATCCACTTCTTTTTCTCATTTGTATATACCTTCTTTTATTAGTATACGTCCGCTCGTAGGTACTATTGTTATATCTGTATAATTGTCTTTTTTTATTATAGTTATAGTTGTTCCTCCTTTATAAAATCCACCTTTTGTATTAAAAAGTATTTTACTTGTAGGGCACGCAAGTTCAATTCCCTTAGGTAAAAATACTTTTTTAGATTGTCTACCTTCTTCCATTAATATATATCCTTCACAATTATTTTCTTCAATAAAAAGCATATACACTTTCTCATTTCCTATTTTATTAATCTGCCTTATATATCTAATATCTGTCGTCATCTGCTTTATAAACGAGTTTATTTTGTAATTTGATAAATCTAACTTAACAAATGATACTGTGCCTATTAAAGCTAATAACGTAATTCCTATTATAACTTCTATAAAAGTCACATTCCTTCTTTTTTCATATCTATACCTCCTTACTTTCATATATTATTACTAAATCGCTTGGTTGTATCTCTTCTACTTGTTTTATCTCATCTGTATTTCCTAAATTTTCGTTTTCTTCGCTTACTATATCTTTTTTATCTGTTTCTATTTCTATATTATTTTCACTATTTTCTTGAAGATAATTTTTAGCACTATCATTATTATCTTCTATATTTTTATCTTCTAAACTTGGATCATCTTGATTTATTGTATATAATTCTTGTGAGTTTTGTATTTCTTGTGAACTTTCGTTATTTTCTACTATTGTATCTTTTGGAAATGGATTTTTTATCTTTATATACGCAACAATAGTTTTAATAAATTTGTTATAAGATACGCTACTTTCAATTTTATAATAAATATAATTTTCGGAATTTGTATTTATCCTTGTTATATTGCATTTTTTATTATCTAGTGATGTATCTGATAAATCATTTATTTTATTTATAAATTCTGATGAATTATCAGATATAAAATGTGAGTTAAAACTTTCATAATCACCACTTTCGTCCAGTGCTATTTTTACTTCCTTTAAAATATTTGAATAAATTATTTCTATTTTACTTAAACACTGTTCCTTTAAGTATATTTCTTCATCATTATACTTTGTATATTTAATATTGCTCATGACAATAGATGTGCAGTTTATTGCAATTATATTAACAAGTAAAAATACAAATACTGTTACTACTAGAATTGAGCCTTTATTTTTTCGTGACATATGATTTAATATTTACACTCCTGTCTATTGATTTTACTTCTACTACAATTTCATAACAATTATAGTGACTGTTTTTTTTGATAAGTTTATTAATTTTAAAATTATCTACATTTAATGTTTGACTTCCTATATTAATTTCCTCATTGTACTTAATATCGTATTTTATCTCATTTAAATAATTTTGTGCTAAATTTAACATTTCTAAGTGTTCTTCATTTTGATTTAATAAATTAAAGCTGTTGTTCATAGAAAAACTTATCATATATGTAATTATTGATAAAATAACCAGACTAATAATACATTCTAATGTTGTAAAACCACTTCGTTTCAATCTATTCATTCCTTTTTATATGAATTATTTCCATATATTTGTTTTATATACAAAAATAAGAGAATAATTTTTCAATCATTCTCTTATCAAAAAATATTAATTTATAAATTATAAATTTTTTTAAATTCTTCCTCTATAAAATTATCACCGATAAATATATTCGATTTATTGTGATAATATTTTTTATCGTCTATACTTTCTAATTGAATACTTATATCGTTAAATTTATTTTTTATTTGTAAATCACCATTATATAAATTTAAGACTAATTTACAAAGTAAAATGCTCGTATCTATTATTTCTTTTTCCTGAGGATTGATATTTTTTATATTATCTTTACTGTCGTGATATATATGTATATTGATTTTTTGTCTATTCTTATTTATATCAAAATTTATCACTTCTTTCTTATCTGAACACTTATACATAATTGATAATAATCTAGTTATTACTTTACTTATATTGTGTGAATCTATAAAAGTAAATATTTCTTCTTCATTTGTATCGAATATTATATCTACACCTTTATATGTATTTAATCTTATTACTATATCTTCTAGTATTTCAACTATATTGTAATAATTTCTATTATCTTTATAAGACTCTAAGTTTAGTTTTTCAAGCGAAATCAAATTATCAATCAACGTCATCAGTATTTGTATATTCTTTAATTCTTTATTTAATAAGTTTACTTGTTCAATTTCTACAATATTGTTTTTTTCACAAAGAGATCTTGTGAGTTGATTTTTTAAGTATATTAGGTTGACTGGTGTTTTTAATTCATGCGATAAATTTATTAAAAATTCATTTTTTAATTTTTTACTGTATGTATCTTCCTCCATCTTTTTCTTAATAATTTCGTCTTTAACATTTTGTGTTACATCTCTAAAAACACCTATAGTTATATTTTTTTGATTTATATTCAATACCATATTTGCAAATTTTAAATATACATCCTCATCTAAACAATTTTTTATTTTCTTATTTTTAAATGTCATATTAAAAGACATATCACAATAAGTTAAGTCAGATGAATTTATTAAGTCGTACATATCTGATATTTTCAATTTATGTTGTTGTAATATTTTATCAAAACTCTTATTAGTATATTTTATTTTGT
This sequence comes from Clostridium sp. 1001270J_160509_D11, assembly GCF_015667935.1. Taxonomy (GTDB): domain Bacteria; phylum Bacillota; class Clostridia; order Peptostreptococcales; family Peptostreptococcaceae; genus Intestinibacter. Next base: position 13,739 of record NZ_JADPET010000075.1, read on the forward strand.
TAGTATTGTGGTCTAGTACAAATACAGCTTCTGATATTATATCGACAAATAATTCATATTTTTTCTTTGTTAAATTCATCTTATCCACTAGAGATTTTTGTTCTGTCATATTTTTCAAAAC
>NZ_JADPET010000076.1 GCF_015667935.1 Clostridium sp. 1001270J_160509_D11
GATAAACCTCCATAGAAAGCTCCTCCAACTACAGCAACTAAAGCACATACTAGCGCTACTTTTTTCATTATTTATTTTACTTTTTATTTTTTCTTCATCACATTTAAATATAAAGCTGCCTGAAAATAAATATACAAAATTTATCTCTGTATTTAAATCTTTTTCTAAACTTTTGAATCTTTTAAAAGAATATTCATCCATCCAGTTTAATATGGAGCATATTGTATACCTCTTTTTAGGATATAAATTGTTTATCTTTTTTATTAAGTTTATACATGTATTTCCCGTAGTTATCTCGTCGTCGACTAATATTATTTCTTCTCCATCTTTAAAATAATTTAAATCTTCATAATAAAGATAGTGGTCTGTAGCATGAGAATGTTCTTCTAAAAAATCTAGTGTCTTTTTATTTTTTACTATCTCTCTTGTTGTATGAATAAACTCAAAATCAGCATTTATATGATTAAATACGCTATGTCCAAGTCCTGTGGCCGTCTCTGCAAAAGATATAATCACGCCAGAATTTAGATAATTATACTTTTTTTCATAAGCTTTGACTATCTTTAGCCCCAAATCATCCATATCACTTACCCTACATGGTAGATGTTTACCTAGAGTCTTTGATATAAATAAAAATCTTCTTTTATTGTTATTTCTAATACCTAAATCTAAATAATCATCTATATTTAAATCAAATATATTTTCCCTAAGCTTTATATTGTATTCAAAGTTTAAATTTTCTTTTAGATTATTGTCGTAAGATAATTTATTATTTAATGTGTTTTTTATTTCTAAATTATCTTTATAATCGTTCCTACTTTTTACTTTTAATAAGCTCATTATAATCTACCCCCTTATTTAAAACCCCGTATATATAAGCTAGACTCATAATTTTCTTTGCCCATTTATAATGAGGTTTATACTCATTCATCTTATCTCCCGATGAGCTTTTTTTGACACCTATTTGTGAATTATAATTTTTTATTATATCTTGAGCATCCATATAATCCTCATAAGTAATACTCGATAAAGCTTGTACTATTTCTACTTGCTTTGGGTGTATAACTGTTTTTCCAACAAACCCATGAAACTTATCTAATTCAATTTCTTTTATGTAGAGATTTTTTATTTTTTCATCATCCATATTAAATAATTCGCTTACACCTGCGCTTATAGGTATATCTAATTCTTCTCGATTTAGATAGTTTATAACATCTTGAATAAATGAAGTCGCTATAAGATTGTCGTATATACAAAATTCTCTTTTACGCCTTATAGAATACATCCCCAATACATCAGTAAGTCCTATTCTAATACCTAAAATTTTATCCTTATGATTTAATATACTATAATACATCTTTTGAAATTGTGTTTCTTTTATTTCTTTATATATAAATTTACTTGACTCTATTATAGGTATAATATATAGATTATTTAAATTAAAATTATCTAATATACTTATAAAGTCTTCTAATAACTCACTATCTGCTTTTGGTATTATTATTCCTGTTATAAAGTCTTTATTTTTTATAAGAATATCTTTTATTTTTTTTAACTGTTCTTTATTTTTAACTCTTATAAATATAAGTGGCAGCTTCTCTAGTTTACAAAATACTTGCTTGGATAAATCATCTAAAACAAGTTTAAGATTTTCTATAGCTTCTCTTTCCCCAAATTCACCAATTGCATCTTCTAAGCATATTGCAAGTGGCTTTGCTTCTTTTTCTTGATTTACTACACTTTTATATATTTGCTCATATTTATTTGCTGGAATATATAAAAATGCTCCTAAAGCATATTTTAAAATATCTTTATCAGTTTTTTTATCAAACTCCTGAGGTTGTTTATAAAAAATATGCTCTAATCTCTCTTTCTCTAAATAATTAAAATACTTCACCTTTTCCTCCATTTATAAGATATTTATCTTGATGTTTATAATTATAATTGTATTTTGTAATTACAACAATGATAATTATAAATAAAAATGGGATAGCTCAAATAGAGATATCCCATTTTTAATCTAAACATACTATAATATTAGATTTAAGTTTTTAATATTTTTAAAATTTACTCTTAATAAGAGTAATACCTACTTTTTATTAGATGTATTATTTTCTTTTATAAGTGCTTATAACAGAAGTATTTAGCTCTTCTAATCTTCTAGTGTTATTAGCTATTTCATCTCTATTTGCTTGCTCTATTCTCATAGTTTCTTCTATACCGCTTTTTATAGTGTTGTGCATTTTTTCTAACGTCTCTATTTGAATAGAACTTGAATTTGCCATCTTGGCAATTTGAGTACTCGCTTGAGATACATTTTGTGCATTTTTAAGAAGTAATTCATTAGTCTTATCATCAAGAGCTTGTAGTGATTTTGTTTGAAGCTCTTGTTTTTTAATAAGTATAGCTTGAGATAGACATTGCTTAAATACTGGAAGCGTTACTATAAATGCACTGTTTATTTTTCTAATTAAACCGTAGTTGTTGTGTTGCATACTTCTAAGCATTGGTATTGTCTGTAGAGAAATATTTTCAGATATTCTAAGATCATAAACTCTTTGAACTAACATATCTTTTATATTTAATAATTCTTGATAATTTGTCAAATCCATTTGGTCTCCACTTTCAGCCTTTGCTTTAAATTGTGGAAGTAAATCATTGTCTAGTTCTTCTATAGCCATTTCACCTGCTACTATGTATTTTTCAAGCTCATTGTAGTAGTTAAAGTTTTCATTTAACATAGCGCCTAATTGTTTATTAGAATCTTGTATTTCTCTTTCATATCTTTGAAGTTCTACTTGTATTTTTTCAACTTCACTTCCTAAAGTATCGTACTTTTGGAACATAACTTCTAAAGCGCTATTTGCCTTTTTAAATAGCTTTTGGAAGAATCCTGGTTCCTTAGTTTGAGCAAAATCGTCTAAGTCGAATTTATCCATTATTTTAGTCAGCCTAACTAACATCTCTGTGTTTTTTTCATTTTGATTCATCTTTATATTTGAAAGTAAGCTGTCAGAAACTCTCGAAATACCTTCTGACGCACCTTTACCAAATTGAAGTATAGTATTTGGATTGTCTACTTCTATTAATGAAGTTAGTTGCTCAACTTCTTTAGATTGTCTTAGCTCGTTTTTTTTGTTGTCTGTATACTCAACTATATCAAAATTATCTTGTTGTACTTCTGTTATATTTTCTTCGTTTTTGTTGTTATTTGTAGTGCTGTCGTTGTTATTTGAAAATTTACTAATATCTATACCCATTATCAATCACTCCATTTCCCAAATAGTTTTTCTAAGAATGAACCTACACTCTTATTTGTATTATTTATATTATGTTTATTAGGCATATATTTCAAATTATAATTTATTACGTCTAATCTATGTATATCCACAATTTGATTATTTATTACATTTTCAATACAGTTTACCCCGCCTGGTGTAAATATAATTATATCAAATCCAATTTTACTTAAGACAAGAAGTAAAAATACAATTTCCTTTGTAAACATTCTCATCTTTTCTATATATATTATCAACTTAGGATTTATACTTGCATAATCAAAACTGTTTATTAAATATACAAATCTTTCATTCATATTTAAAACGCTATAAAGTCCTTTTACTATATCGTCTTTAGTAAGTCCTTCTATAAACATATCGCTTAAAATACTTTCTTCTACTTTATCTAAAATAATCTCTTGCCATCTCAAACTTAAATTTGAAATTGAAAAACACTTTTCTTTTATAATAGACTTTTTATTTAGTTTTCCATTATTTGAAATAAAGAATGATAAATTATAACCTTCTCTTGTAAACGGTTTTGTCAACGCTCTTATATTATCATCGTATTGTATAAAATAAGAAAAGTCTTTTACTTGTAATTTTTCAAGTAGTGAATAATATTCATCTAAATCTCTATAAACACCATCTATTTTTGTAAAAAATACTGGCAGTGTAACTAATTCATTATCAAATTTAAATCCAGGTCTCAACTTTAGTGGTTCATTCCAATATATATCCACTTCATCTACTGTAGAACTAAGAAGTAAAGATTTTATATTTCTATTTTGAAGTTGCCAAGGTTTTATAAAGCCAGAATCATTTAAAAGCTCGTCACTTATCTTTTTAGATGCTTGTGCTCCAACAGTATATGCTTTTTTTATACTAGATTTTTCTATTATTTCACCTTTTTGAATTCTATCATCAAAAGAAATTCTCTCTTGTACAATTTTATTATTTATTAGTTCTATTTTGAATTTTTCAATATTTATATTTTCAAATTCACTAAGTCCATTAGGATTTATATAAAGTATATCAAAGCCCGCAAAGTAAAGTATTAATAAAAAATACAGTTCGTGTTTTTTTATATCTCCGTAAAATACAACTTTTGGAGCATCTTTATAGTCAATAATAAGTGGATTTATATATATTCTTATCCAGCTCATTACCTTTATTATAAAGTTAAACTTAACTCTGTCATTGTTGAAATTTTGATTTTCTTCTTTTAAGAGAATATCAAACCCTCTTTTTATTCTATTGTTGATCTCTTCATATCTCACTAAGTCTATATCTAGATCAAATACACTACCATTGTATTTAGATACTTTGCTTTTTAAGTAAGATATTATATCGAAATCATCTGGATTTAGTATATTATTTTTAAATAGGCATATGTTTTTTTTATTTTTTATTTCTCTATTTAAATTGTATATTTCTGAATTATAAATATCTTCATTATCAATTCCTATATAAGATATAAAATAATTTTCATATCCTTTAGCTGATGTATAGTTACCCCTGTCTGATTGGCTGGAGAATATTTTACTAAATATATTTGATTTATTACCTAACTCCATTTTATCCTCCTTATAATCTGCCATTTATTATTTTAGCTACTTCATTTTAATAAAAAACAAAGTAGCTAAAACTTATTATGCCTCTACTTTTGGCATATTTTCATCATATTTATTTTCTTTTTTAAATAATCTAAATATAAATTTAACTACTTCATCTACTATTATAACACTAAATGATAAAGCTATTACTTTTATCCATTCCATAGGACTTAGAGGAACTGCATTGAAGAAATCTCTAAACACTTGTGTAAAGAAGATTTGTGCTATTCCTGTAATTGCTATTATTTGTAGTGCTAATTTATTTTTAGTTAAATTAGGTATTATACTGTCGAAGTTAAATTCTCTACAGTTAAATGCATTGAATAATGCACTAAATGCAAATATACCAAACATTACTGTTTCACCTTTTGCTTCTGAAACATTTAGTATGTTAAGTGAAGACTGTAACATAAGTATTAATGTTATAAATAAAGCATTACCTACAATTGTGAATATCATAGATTTTGTGATTATACTTGCATTTCTATTTACTGGTTTTCTATCAAGTACATGTTTTCTAACTGGTTCAAGACCTAAAGCAAGAGCTGGTGGTCCATCCATTATTATATTAACCCATAAAAGTTGGATTGTTGTAAAAGGCATTTCTTGGCCTACTACTTGTGAAATTATAGCAACTAAGAATGCTATTATATTAACTGTAAGCTGGAATTGAACGAATCTTTGGAAGTTGTCGTAAATTCCTCTACCCCATTTAATACCACTTACTATTGTCGAGAATGAGTCATCTGTAAGTATTATATCAGCTGCATTTTTAGAAACTTCTGTTCCTGATATACCCATAGCTATACCTACATCAGCTTTTGATAATGCAGGAGCGTCATTTATACCATCACCTGTTACAGCTACTACTTCACCATCTGCTTGTAGAGCTTGAACTATTCTCATTTTACTGTCTGGTTTACTTCTCGCAACTATAGATATAGTTTTGATTTCTTCTTTTAGTTCTTCATCAGTTAAAGTATCTATATATGATGCTTCTACAGCTCTCATATTATTTTTAAGAAGACCTAAATCTTCTCCTATTGCTCTAGCTGTATTTATATTGTCACCTGTAAGCATTTTTACAGCAACACCTGCATGATTTGCAGTTTCTACAGCTTCTTTAACATCTGGTCTAAGTGGATCTCTTATTCCTACAAAGCCTCCAAATACTAAACTTTCTTCACATTTTTCTATACTTATTTCGTCTTCTTCAAGAGCTAGGGCTGCTTCTTGCGACTCATTATAAAGAGGTATTTCTTTATATGCAAATCCTAAAGCTCTCATAGATTTTTCTTGTAATTTTGCTATTTCAGAAAGTATTTTTTCTTTTCTTTCTTTAGTAAGTTCTTTTATACCGTCTGGCTCTTGTACGTATTTACAAAGTTCAAGAACTATTTCTGGAGCTCCCTTTGTAAGTAATACATATTTATTTTCTTCACTTATTATAGTAGACATTCTTTTTAAATTAGATGAGAATTGATTTTGAGCTACTACTACAGCTTCTTTTCTCATTTTTCTATAATCAGTGTCTTTATTTCTAAGAAGTAGAGCACATTCTGTCGCACTACCTAAATATTTAGTTTCATCTTCTGTTATTTCTATATCTGCTGTAGAGTTTATTGTACAGTTTTCTAAGAAGTAACTGTTTGATTCTATTTTGTCTTGTATATATCTACCGTCTATATATGCGACTTCTACAGTCATTCTATTTTGAGTTAATGTACCAGTTTTATCTGAACATATAACTGAAACTGAACCTATAGTCTCGCATGCTTCTTTTTTAGTTACTAAGGCATTTATTTTAGCCATTTTTTGCATCGTTATTGCTAAGGTCATATTTATCATAGTTGGAAGTCCCTCAGGAACTGCTGCAACTATTAACGCTACACAAACTGTAAATGCAGTTTTTATTCCGTCTATTGAGTCTAAAAATGCAAATACATTTGATGTATCTACTTTAAGTCCATTTAACACCATTTTTGCTACCATAAATATAAATAGTAAACCTGCTATTGCACTTGAAATTTTAGCTATCATTGTACCTAAATTTCCAAGTTTTATTTGAAGTGGTGTCTCTTCTTCATCATTTGATAGATGTCTTGCTATATCTCCCATTTGAGTATTATCTCCTATAGAAGTTACAACCATCATACCTGTACCATAAGCTACTAGTGTTCCGCCAAATACCATATTTATTTGTTTAGCTGGTATTGGCTCAAGTTCTTTTATACCATCTTTAGTTTCTACTTTTTCCATATTGATGATAGCATCGCATTTTTTAGATACATCGTCAGACTCACCTGTCAACATATCTTCTCTTACTTTTAAGTTTATACTTTTTATAAGTCTACCATCTGCTGGAATCATATCTCCTGTTTCTATAAATACTATATCTCCAGGAACTAATTCTGATTTTGAAACTTGTTCTACTTCACCATCTCTAAGCACCTTAACTTCTATATTTTCAGTTAATTTTGATAGTGCTTCTGCTGCCTTTTTAGAACGACCTTCTGTTATCATTCCTATCGCTATACCTATTGCAATGGCACAAACTATACCTATTGCATCGTGGAACTCTCCAATAACAGCACTTATTATAGCTGCTATTATAAGTATTACTATCATAGGCTCTGATAGTGCATCTTTTAAATCATCCCAAAAACTACCTTCTTCGATTGGTGTAAATTCATTTAGGCCGTATTTTTCTCTTCTCGATTTTACATCTTCAGTAGAAAGACCTCTGTCTCTATTTACACCGAGCTCTTTTAGTACATTTTCTTTACTTTCACTATAAAATTTCATTTTTACACTCCGTATGCTTTTCTTTCAAGATTTCTTTTCATGTCGTTTAATCCTGTGTCATTTGTCCCTTCACCTATTGCAGAGAACTTCCAAGTGTTATCATGTCTATATATAAGACCTACTATTAATGCAGTCTTTCCATTGTAGTCGTCAGATAAGTTGTATCTAGCAATTTCTGAATTGTTTTTTGCATCATTCATTCTTATATATGCATTTTTAATCATGCCGAAGTTTTGATTTCTTCTGACACAGTCGTATATATTTACAACAAATAATAATTTACTAACTTGAGAAGGTATTTTATCTAAGTCGACTAAAATTACTTCGTCATCTCCTGCCCCTTCTCCAGTTAAGTTGTCTCCAGTATGTATTATAGAGTCGTTTTTTGTTCTTAAGTTACCAAAGTAAATTAAGTCAACTGGTGTGCTATCTTCATTTAATAAAAATACAGAAGCATCACAATCTATATCAGCGTTTCCCGAACCAAATAAAGCTTTAAAAAAGCCCCCACCTTGTTCAACTGGATCCCATCCTAAGCCAACTCTTATTGCACTTAGTCCTGGATTAGATTTTTTTAAATCGATTTTTTGTCCTTTTTTAAGATTTATCGCCATAGCTTTCCTCCATAGAATTTGTTTTATACGTTTAATCCGTATTGTTTACAAAGAGCTTCAAGTCCACCTTCGAACCCTGCGCCCACTGCTGAGAATTTCCATTCTCCATTATTTTTATATATTTCACATACAACTACTGCAGTTTCTATTGAGAAATCTTCCCCTAAATCATATCTAAGCAATTCTTCATCATTGTCTGAATTTAGAAGTCTTACATAAGAATTATTTACTTGTCCAAAGTTTTGTCTTCTTTCTTTAGCTTCATATATAGTAACTGTTACAGCTATTTTTTCTATTGTGTTTGGCATCTTTGAGAAATCTACTAGTATTTCTTCGTCATCTCCATCGCCATCACCAGTTCTGTTATCACCTAGATGTTCTACAGCTCCTGATGGATGTTTTAAGTTGTTGTAGAATATAAAATCTTCGTCATTTTCTACTCTTCCACTTTTACCTACCATAAATAAACTTACATCAAGGTCAAAGTCTTCTCCTCCATCAAACACATTAGTATCCCAACCTAATCCTAATTTAATATGTTTAAGTCCTGGATTGCCTTTAGTTAAATTGATTTTTTGTCCTTTTTTTAATTGAATTGCCATAATTCTCCCCCCAAAAAACTATTTTTATACGTTAACTCCAAAATTTTTACAAAGAGCTTCAAGTCCACCTTCAAATCCTGAACCTAATGCATTGAATTTCCACTCTCCATTATGTCTATATATTTCACATACAACTACTGCAGTTTCTATAGAAAAATCTTCGCCTAATTCATATTTTAGAAGTTCTTGATTAGTATCTGCATTTACAACTCTTACATAAGAGTTATTTACTTGTCCAAAATTTTGTCTTCTTTCTTGTGCTTCATGTATAGTTACAGTAAAAGCAATTTTATTTACATTTTGTGGCACTAAACTTAGATCCAGCTTTACTTGCTCATCATCGCCGTCTCCTTCTCCAGTTAAATTATCACCTAAATGTTGTACGGCTCCTGATGAATGTTTTAAATTATTGTAGAAAATAAAATCAGAATCACTGTTTACTTTATCATTTTCTCCTAATAAAAATGCTGCTGAATCTAGGTCAAAATCAAACCCTCCATCGTATTTATTTGTGTCCCATCCTAGCCCTACAACTATGTTTTTAAGACCTGGGTTTCCTTTAGTTAAACTAACTTTTTGACCTTTTGATAATGTAATCGCCATTATGATCTCTCCTTTTTAAATTTTTGTTAAATATAATACCCTATTAAATACTATTATATCATTTTTTACATCATATAGGAAATATTATTAGCATCTCTAAACTTATTATTTAGGTTTTGATATTAAATCAATTTATAATACTTTTTTCTATTTTGTAACATAATATAATCGAGGTGATTATAATGAGAAATTTAATTTTATTAATATTTATTTTTATATTAAATATTAATAACTATCTTGATTATTCCTATGCGCTAGAATCATTTAATTTAAGGCCTATTGAGCTAAGCTATAACTTTTATGACTTAAATAAATTTATAGACACAGATACATTAAAGTACTCATATTGTCAATACAACGCTTATTTAGATAATCTAAATTATGAGTTAAAAGATAATAAAGAATTTAAAGATGCTTCTTTAGAAGAGATTTTAACTAATTTAGATTCTATGCCAGATAATATAGCCTTAAAAGTAAAGATGAATGCTTCACACGCTCTAAATTATGAGTATTTTTTTAAAAGTTTATCTCCTGAAAAAACATTCGTAAAAGGTAAACTTTTAAAAGAAATAAACAAGTCATTTTCATCTTTTGATAACTTTAAATCTGAATTTAAAAAATTAGCTTTAGATTCAAAATCGACTTGGATTTTCTTAGCCAAAAATTCTCAAAATGAATTATACTTGACTACCTCCAAAGAAATCTCTTGTCCAATAATTTATAAACATCAAATAATCTTATGTTTAAATATAGACGAAGAGCTTTATTCCAATAAAAGCGCACTTGTGGATAACTTCTTTAATTTTGTAAATTGGCGACAAGCTTCTCAAAATTACAATCAAAATAGGTTATTAAACAAAATTAGAGGTTAAAATAACCTCTAATTTTATTATCTATATACTTTTATCTAACTTTTTTATTCGCTTCAATATATTCTTCTTGTTCTTGCTCTTCTTTTTCTTTATTAACTACTTTTTCTTCTATATAATCTAAATCTTTATTTAATTTATTACCTAATTTCCATGCTATAAATACTACTGCGCAAAAACCTATAATCTTAACTGGACTTGTGATAAATCCATATATATCTTGACCTATATAACTTATAACTAAAAACATGATGAATTTACCTGATAATACTGCTGAGATAAATGTAGTCTTGTGTCTTTTACTTATTCCAGACGCAATAGTAATCACACATGCAGGTAAAAATGGACATGCATAAGCTATAAATAATAGTTTAAATCCTCTTTTTTCTATCCATAAAATAGCCTTTTGTATTTTATCGCTTTTAATTTTATCTAGTATTTTACTATTTTCACCTATTTTATAAATTATTAAAAATAAACATATTGTCCCCATAACAGAGCCTAACCACGATATTAAAAAACCTTTTAACATCCCAAATAATGCTGCATTAGCAGTTATTAATGCAACTAATGGTAGCATAGGTATAAAACTCTCTATAAATGTGCTGAAAAATCCTACACATAATGAAAGTACCCAATAATCCTGAACTAAATTTTGTAAAGCTTGTATATATTCCATAATATCTTTCTCCTTAGTTTTAACATTATAAAACTTGTATTTTAAAGAGATTCATCTTTATTTTAACCACTTATTTATTTTATATTTTAAATCTCTTATAAATATGCTCTTTTTTAGAATTATCTTATAATATGATTATAACCTATTTAAATGTATTTTTTATTTAATTATTCTTACATTTTAATAACAATTATGTAAGAATATATTTAAGAAAATTGTAATAAACAAAAAAGAGCTAAAAATATATTTAAATACTTTTAGCTCTTTTATTTATTGTTGGTTTTTAAAATGTAAATCCATTTGTGGATAAGGTATATCTATACCTTCTTTATCAAATCTTGTTTTAACTGTTTCTAATAAATCAAAATATACTGGCCAGTAATCTGAATTTTTCACCCACACTCTAACTGCAAAATCTAGAGAACTTGCATTGTGTTGGATAAGTCCTATAAATGGATCTGGTTTTGATAAGATAAGTTTATGATTGTCCACTATTTCTTTTAATACTTTTCTAACTTTTAATAAATCTGAATCATATGCAACTGAAAATACTAAATCTACTCTTCTAGTTTCTTTAGCTGAATAATTTATCAGACTTCCGTTGGATAATGTACCATTTGGTATCATAACTAATTTATTATCTATAGTAGCTAAATTTGTGTAAAATACTCCTATTTGCTCTACTGTACCTTCAAATCCTGATGTTTGTATATAATCTCCTACTTTAAATGGTCTTAAAAATAGGATTATAAATCCTCCAGCAAAGTTTGATAGACTTCCTTGAAGCGCTAAACCTACAGCAACCCCAGCAGAAGCTAATATTGCAGCTAGTCCTGTAAGTTTAATATCCCAATATCCGCCTACTATTACTAATAATAATATACATTTTAGAGATATATTTATACATGATTTTAAAAACTTAACGATTGTTACATCTACAGCTTTAAGTTCTGCAAATTTTAAAAATCTCTTAGATATATTATTTATCACTTTAAATCCAATAATTATTACTAGAACACCTATTATAAGTTTTACACCCATATTTATACCGTCATCTAATACCCAATTTGACAGTTTCTTCATAACTGTTGCAAAAGATAAGTGATCAAAGTTCATATTCGAGATTTCTTCCACTTTATTTCCTCCTCCATACTTTTTTGTCTCATATATAATAACATATTTTCAAAAAATATTGGAGATATATATTTTTTATCTTTTAATATAATATTATTTTACAGTTAATCCTGTTTTTACATTTCTTACCTTTGATTTTTACCAATATTTGAGTTATTATTTAATCAACATTAAATTTCATATATTATATACATCAGGGGGGAATACAAATGAATGATTTTTGTAGTAATTGCAAAGGAGAAAATTCATGTATAATATCAGAAAGTTCATCTAATTATTTTTATTGTGAAAATTGCGGGGAAAACAAAGAAATCGCTTTAAAAAATAATTTATTTGACTTAATTTTTAAATCTTTAGATACATATTTCAAACATACCCACACTAAATCTATATACAATTTAAAAATTAATGTCGAATTAAAAGATGGTTACTTAATAGAAGAGATCAATGGGGATATACTAAACAAGAAGGAGTGTCCATTTATCTTATCAAGAAAGGATGAATACTTCTTTAAAAATACTTTAAATTATCTAATAGAAGATGATTTACATATAACTAGCGATGAAATCGACTTAAATGTCAACTTCATCAATTAACAAAAAATAAAAACACCTTTTAAAGGTGTTTTTGTTTTTTATAATACATAGATATCATTATTTATATTTAATTTGTTAATCATATTTTACTTTTTTAATAGCTAAGAACTATATTGCTTATTAATGCAAAAAATTCTCTTGTATAATTTAAAATTGCTAATTTTGAATTTGATTTTGATGTATAAAAACTCATTTGTTTATATCCACTCTTTCTAGAAATAACTTTACTTCTCAAAGTGTGAAAATCAGTCGTTATAACTTTTATTTTTAGGTCTTCTATTTTTTTATTAGATAGATTTTCTATTATTTTCTTAGAAAAATCAAAATTCTCTTTTGTTGTTTTAGATTTATCTTCCATTATAATCATATCTTTATTTATACCTTTTGATACTAGATAGTCTTTCATTGCAGAGGCTTCAGTTATATCCTCTCCTCTTCCTCTACCGCCTGAGACTATTATCATTTTTTCTTGTTTTGTTTTATTTAAGTATTCTATACAAGTATCTAATCTATCTTGCAAACTCTTACTTATATTTGTTTTATTTACTAATGCACCCCACCTATTGATATATCAGGTATACCTGCTATAACAACTATTTCACCACTACCAGCTTCATTAACTTCAACTTGTTTT
>NZ_JADPET010000077.1 GCF_015667935.1 Clostridium sp. 1001270J_160509_D11
GTATCCTACAGCGCTTTTCTTTTTTTCAAGATATTTAAGTAATTATTAGATTATATGATGATGTATAAGTCTATATTTATTAAATATTTTTTATTTTTAAATTTTGGAGGTAATTATTATGACAAAAGTCCCAGAAATATTTGGAAGTTTAGTATTTAACGAAACTGTGATGAAAGAAAGACTGCCTAAAGATGTCTATAAAGCATTACAAAACACTATAAAAGACGGTAAACCAATCGATTTAAAAGTTGCAAATGTAGTTGCCACTGCAATGAAAGATTGGGCAATAGAACATGGTGCTACCCATTTTACTCATTGGTTCCAACCAATGACTGGTATTACTGCTGAAAAACACGATAGTTTTATAAGTCCAACTAATGATGGAAAAGTAATCATGGAGTTCTCTGGTAAAGAATTAGTAAAAGGTGAACCAGACGGTTCATCATTCCCTTCAGGAGGTTTAAGATCTACTTTTGAAGCTAGAGGATATACAGTATGGGACCCAACTAGTTATGCATACTTGAGAAATGGTACTTTATGTATTCCTACAGCCTTTTGCTCATATGGAGGTCAAGTACTTGACAAGAAAACTCCTTTATTAAGATCAATGGAAGCTATAAATAAATCAGCTGTAAGACTTTTACATCTTTTAGGAGAAACAGATGTAAAAAGAGTTACTACTACAGTTGGTCCTGAACAAGAATATTTCTTAATAGATAAAAGCTTATACAATAAAAGAATAGATTTAAAATTTACTGGTAGAACTTTATTTGGTGCAAAACCGCCAAAAGGCCAAGAGTTAGATGACCATTACTTCGGTGCAATAAAGCCAAGAGTAGTTAAATATATGAAAGATTTAGATGAAGAATTGTGGAAATTAGGAGTTTTAGCAAAAACTAAACACAACGAAGTTGCTCCAGCTCAACACGAGTTAGCTCCTATATTTACAACTACAAACGTCGCTACTGACCACAACCAATTAACTATGGATGTTATGAAAAAAGTAGCTTGTAAACACGGTTTAATGTGTTTATTACATGAAAAACCATTTGCTGGTGTCAACGGTTCTGGTAAACACAACAACTGGTCTATATCAACAGATACAGGTAAAAATATATTAAGCCCTGGTAAAGACCCTATAAACAACAAAGTATTCTTAACTTTCTTAGTAGCAATAATCAAAGCTGTTCATGAAAATCAAGACTTACTTAGAATATCAGTTGCAGATGCTGGAAATGACCATCGTCTAGGTGGAAATGAAGCACCTCCTGCAATATTATCAATGTTTATAGGTACTGATTTAGAAAAAGTATTAAAATGTATTGAAGAAAACCTTCCATACAATGAAGAAACTTTAAATTCATTAGCAATAGATGTCGGTGTATTGCCATCATTTAAAAAAGATACTACAGATAGAAACAGAACTTCTCCATTTGCATTTACAGGAAATAAATTTGAGTTTCGTATGTTAGGTTCTACTGCTAATATAGCTTGCCCTAACACTATACTTAATACTATAGTTGCTGAATCTCTTGATTATGTTTCTGATTATATCGAAGGAAAAGACGATATAGATAAAGCTTTAAATGAAGTACTAAAGAAAATATTAAAAGAACATAAAGCTATAATATTTAATGGAAATAACTACGCACCTGAATGGGTAGTTGAAGCAGAATCTAGAGGATTATTAAATTTAAAATCTTCTGCAGAAGCTCTACCTCATTATACAGATGAAAAAAATATAAAATTATTTGAAAAACACGGAGTATATACTAAATTAGAATTAGAATCAAGAAAAGAAATACTGCTTGAAAAATACTCTCAAACTATAAATATTGAAGCACTTACAATGCTTGAAATGATCAAAAAAGATATTATACCAGCTGTATGTAATTATTCTAAAGATTTAACAGAATCTGCTTTAGCTAAAAAAGACTTATCTTCAGATATAGATATATCTTTAGAAACTAATTTAGTATCTAAAATCTCTTCACTAAGTAGCTGTTTAGCTAAGAAAACTGCTGATTTAGAAAAAGTTCTTTTAGGTGCAAAAGATTGTGATGATAGCGAAAAATTAGCTAAATACTATCATGATACAGTATTATCTCAAATGAATGAAGTTCGTGCTATAGCTGACGAACTAGAAACATTAGTAGGAAAAGGCTACTGGCCATTCCCAACTTATACAGATTTATTATTTAGCGTATAAAATATTTAAATTCATATTTTAACATAACTAAATACTATCTACACAAAGGCGTGTACTCTATCTAGATAAATGGTGGGTACACGCCTTTAATTTCTTTTTACCTTATGTATTTAGGATTTATAAATTTTTCAATATTTGCTTTATCTTTTATATTGGAAATTATGAAAATTTAATTATTAGGAGGATTTATTATGTATTCATCAGTCGATACGATTTGGGTATTATTAGGAGCTGCTTTAGTATTCTTTATGCAAGCTGGGTTTGCAATGGTTGAAACAGGATTTACTAGAGCAAAAAATGCAGGTAATATTATAATGAAAAACTTGATGGACTTCGCTTGTGGAGCGTTAGTCTTTTGGATATTTGGATTTGGTTTGATGTTTGCTGGCAGTGGTAAACTAATAGGCGGACTCGACTTTTTTATCCAAGGTAATTATGGTGTCGAAGGTAGTTATACTTCTTGGGCATATGTAATATTCCAAACAGTATTTTGCGCTACTGCTGCAACTATAGTTTCAGGAGCTATGGCAGAAAGAACAAAATTTAAATCTTATTTAGCTTATTCAATTGCAATAAGTGCATTTATCTATCCTATATCAGGTCACTGGATTTGGGGTGGCGGTTGGCTTTCTCAATTAGGATTTATAGACTTTGCAGGTTCTACTGCAGTTCATATGGTAGGTGGTCTAGCAGCCTTAGTAGGTGCTAAAATTTTAGGACCTCGTATTGGAAAATACAACAAAGACGGCAGTGCAAATGCAATACCAGGACATAATATAACAGTTGGTGCTCTTGGAGTATTTATATTATGGTTTTGTTGGTTTGGATTTAATGGATGTTCGACAACTTCAATGACTGGTGATGATAATTTAATTCTTGCAGGTAGCGTATTTGTGACAACTAATATAGCAGCCGCTGCTGCAACAGTAACAACAATGATATTTACTTGGGTTAAATATAAAAAACCTGATGTTTCAATGACTCTAAATGGTTCACTTGCTGGCCTTGTTGCAATAACAGCAGGATGTGCAGTAGTTAATCCAATTGGTGCATGTATAATAGGTATAGTCGCAGGCCTAACTGTAGTTGTCGTAATAGAATTTTTAGATCAAAAATTAAAAATAGATGACCCAGTGGGTGCAATAGGTGTCCATGGTGCATGCGGTGCAATAGGTACAATTCTTACAGGTGTATTTGCAGTAGATGGTGGTCTAGCATATGGCGGAGGTTTTCATCTATTAGGAGTTCAATGTTTAGGTGTATTAGCTGTTATGGCTTGGGTTTTAGTAACTACTACTATATTATTCAAAGCTATAGATGCTACTTTAGGTCTTAGAGTTAGTGAAGAAGAAGAAATCGTCGGCCTTGATAAATTAGAACATGGTCTATCAAGTGCATATGCTGACTTTGCAAAAGCAAGTACAGTTAGAAAATTAAAAACTGCAGCAGAAAAAGTATCTGTTGACAAAGCTGTTCCAGTACAACTAGTAAGCAAAAGTGCTTCTTCAGATATAGTAGCTTCTGATATTAAATTGACAAAAATTGAAATAATAACAGATCAAGATAAATTTAAAGATTTAAAAGATGCCTTGAGTGATATAGGCATAATGGGTATGACTGTTTCTAATGTTTTAGGTTGTGGTACTCAAAAAGGTGCTCCTAAATATTATAGAGGTGTTGCAGTAGAAATGGAATTACATCCTAAGATATTAGTTGAGATAGTAGTCGCAAAAGTGCCAGTACAAACTGTTATAGATACTGCTAAAAAGGTTTTATATACTGGTAATATAGGCGACGGTAAGATATTTGTATCATCTGTAGAAAATGCAGTTAAGATACGTACTGGTGAAGAAGGCGTAGATGCCCTTCAATATCCAGAAGAAAAAGCTAATTAATATGCTAGTTAACTATAATCTATTTATAATTAATTAGGTCATAGTAATTACATTTAATCCTGGGATTATGATAGAGGTATCATATCCTAGGATTTTTTAAATTTAAAAGGAGGAAAAATCAAAATTAGATTTTTCCTCCTTTTATTTCTATTTAAAATTATTTATTTACAACTCTTAATGCAGTTTCAACTACGTTTTCAACTGTAAATCCGAATTCTTTAAATAATATTGATGCTGGTGCAGATGCTCCGAAGTGATCAAGTGCGATTACTTCACCATCTAAACCAACGTATTTATACCATCCGAAAGAAGATGCAGCTTCTACAGCTACTCTATTTCTAACAGCGTTTGGAAGTACGCTTTCTTTGTATTCAGCGCTTTGTGCTTCGAATAATTCAAATGATGGCATACTTACTACTCTAGCGTCAATACCTTTTTTAGCAAGTTCATCAGCAGCACCCATTATTAATTCAACTTCTGAACCTGATGCCATAAGTATTACATCTGGAATTTCTTTTTGAGAGTCTTTTAATATATAAGCTCCTTTTAAAGCAACTTTTCCATCTATATCGTATAGTGGTAAGTTTTGTCTTGTTAATACTAATGAAGTTGGTGTAGTTTTGTTTGTTACAGCGTAGAACCAAGCAGCAGCAGTTTCATTTGAGTCAGCTGGTCTAAATACTGTCATGTTTGGTAAACTTCTAAGTGCAGCTAATTGTTCTATTGGTTGATGAGTAGGTCCATCTTCTCCAACACCTATACTATCGTGAGTTAATATATAAGTCACTGGTAAGTTCATTAAAGAAGATAATCTCATTGCACCTTTCATATAATCGCTAAATACGAAGAATGTCGCACAATAAGCTTTAAGTCCACCGTGAGCAGCTATTGCATTAGATATTGCAGCCATTGCATGCTCTCTTACACCAAAGTGTATATTTTGTCCACTTCTGTCTTCTTTTGAGAAGAATCCAGTGTTTTTCATATCACTTTTATTAGATGGTGCTAAGTCAGCAGATCCACCCATTAAGTTTGGTATGAATGATGTTAATCTATTTAATACATCTCCTGATGATTGTCTAGTTGCACATCCTTTTTCAAATTTCCAGAATTCTTCACTATTTAATAATTCATCAGTAACATCTAAATCATGCCATTTTTTATATTCTGCTGCTAATTCTGGATAAGCTTCTTCGTATTTTGCAAATAACTCATTCCAGTTTTGTTCAGCATTTTCACCGTTAGCTATATATGTTTCCATATTAGTGTAAACATCTTGTGGTATAAAGAAGTCTTCAGCTTCCCATTTCATTACTTCTTTCATTTCTTTTATGTTGTCAGCACCTAGTGGCTCACCATGAGCTTTAGCTGAACCTTGTCTAGCTGGACAACCATATCCGATTTGAGTTTTTACGATTATTATAGAAGGTTTTTCAGTTTCAGCTTTTGCTTCATCTATAGCTTTTGATATAGCATCTATATCGTTTCCATCTTCTATATTTAATACTTGCCATCCATAAGCTTCATAACGTTTAGCAACATCCTCTGTAAATGCTACATCTGTATCCCCTTCTATAGTTATGTTGTTTGAATCGTAAAGTAATATTAATTTACCAAGACCTAATGTACCTGCAAGTGAAGAAGCTTCTGAAGATATACCTTCCATTAGGCATCCATCACCTGTTATAGCGTATGTATAATGATCTACTATATTAAATCCATCTCTGTTGAATTTATCAGCAAGTTTTGCTTCAGCTATTGCAAAACCTACAGCATTACATATACCTTGTCCTAAAGGGCCTGTAGTTATCTCTACACCTTTAGTATGACCGTATTCTGGATGTCCAGGTGTTTTACTTCCCCATTGTCTAAATTCCTTTATGTCATCTACAGTTATTCCATATCCGAATAAGTGTAGTAATGAATACTCAAGCATTGAACCATGACCTGCAGATAATACGAATCTATCTCTGTTTTTCCAGTCAGGATTTTTACCATTGTGATTCATTTTTGTCCATAAAGTGTATGCCATACTAGCAGCACCAAGTGGTAATCCAGGATGTCCTGAATTTGATTTTTGTATAGCATCAGCTGCTAGTACTCTAATTGCATTAATACATTTCACATCTAAATTGTTCATATATTTCCTCCATTAAATTAAAACGTTGTGATAAAACTAAGGTCAATTTTTTTTATTTACCAAATGTAGCTTCCCAGTCTTTTTTGAACTTTTCTATCCCCTGATCTGTTAAAGGATGTTTTAACATTTGTTCAATTACTTTTGTAGGAACAGTAGCTATATCAGCTCCAGCAAGTGCTGCATCTATAACGTGTATTGGATTTCTAACGCTAGCTGCTATGATTTGTGTATCTATTTCGTGAACTGCGAATATTTCAGCTATAGTTCTTATTAAATCCATACCTGGTGTAGATATGTCGTCTAATCTTCCTAAAAATGGTGATACGTATGTTGCCCCAGCTCTTGCAGCAAGTAATGCTTGAGTTGCTGAGAATATTAATGTTACGTTAGTTTTTATTCCTTCTTTAGTTAAAACTTTTACAGCTTTTAAACCTTCACCTGTCATAGGTATTTTTACTACCATATTTGGATGAATTGCCGCTATTTCACGTCCTTCTACTATCATACCTTCTGCATCATCACTATTAACTTCTCCGCTTATAGCTCCATCAACTATTGATGCAATTTCTTTTATAGTTTCTTTGAAGTCTTTTCCTTCTTTTGCTATTAAAGATGGGTTAGTTGTTACACCGTCTATTACTCCCATGTCGTTCACTGCTTTTATTTCGTCAATATTAGCTGTATCTAAAAAAAATCTCATGTTTTAATCCTCCTTAACGTTTTCATATTTCATAATCATTATAACATGTATTATTCCAAATTCTACAAAAATATAATAATTTTTTATATAAAATATGATATAAACTTTATCTTTTTAATATTAATTTTGTAAAAAGTCGAAATTTGTAAATACTCGTAATTTCTCACAGATTTTCATCAACTTTTTATTTACCTCTGTATTTTAACTTAATTTTGTACGTACTAATGTCCCCAGAATCTCTAGATATAGAATACTCTATTACTCTATTATTATCATCATAAGTAATTGTTCTCACTTCTTGAAGTGGACTTCCAACTTTAAGTTTTAGCTTTTGAGCGTCTTCTCTCCCCGCCGCAACTACTCTAAATTCCTTTTCTGCATAACATATATTGATATTATATTCCTCTGACATTGTTTTATATAATGATACAGATGAAAAATCATATCTGTCCATATTGGAAAATATAGAGGCCGGCACAAAAGTTATAATACTCATCGCTGGGCGTTCATCTATAAATCTTACTCTTTCTAATTCATAGACTTCCTTTTCTTTATCTCCAAAAATCTGTTGTAATTTAGAATCTAATTTTATAGCTTTAATTGAAAGTGCTTCTGTTCTTATCTTATGATTACTTTCTTTAAATGCTTCTTCAAAGCTTTTTAAACTTCCCAAATCCCATGAATTTAGCTTTTCTCTTTCAGCAACAAAAGTTCCTACACCTCTACGTTTTTCAATATAACCCTCTTTAACTAGATTGTCGATTGCTTGTCTTACAGTTGTACGACTTACGCCATAGCTTTGTATTAATTCATGTTCTGTCGGTAGAGCTTTATTTTGCGGATATGTACCATCTTTTATCTTTTCTAAAAGTTTGTTTTGTAGTTGAAAATATAGTGGTAATGGACTATTTTTATCTATCATGTTTCTTCCTCTCTTAATAAATATACTTTAATCAATAATGATATAATTATCCCATTGATAAAACTTTTGGTCAAGAAATTAAAGACATATTTAATACGTTGTCATGATGTCATTATATCATATCTAATCCAAAAAACAATATTAATTAGAAAACTTTTATTATTTTAACCTAAATATGATATAATACTAAAATGATATAATAAAAATCATAAAGAAATCTGTATTCTAACGAAATACATTTAAGTATATAGATTTCTTTGAGATATATGTGAAGAAATTATGATTATTTAATATCTATAATTTCTTATTATTCTCTAAAATATAATATTTATGAAAAGGTGAATTAAAATGGCAAAATTTAAATATGCATTTGATGATAATAAAAGATACCATACTTGGAATTACTACCTTAGAAATAACTTTGGTGAAAAAGTATTTAAAGTCTCTTTAAATGCTGGATTTACATGTCCAAACTTAGATGGTAAAGTTTCAAAAGGTGGATGTACTTATTGTAGTAATAGTGGTTCTGGTGATTTTGCTGGAAATCCAGCAAGTCCATTAAGCGAGCAATTTGCAGAAATCAAGGCTATGATGCATAAAAAATGGCCTAATGCGAAATATATAGCTTATTTCCAAGCTTATACTAATACTTATGCTCCACTAAATGTATTAAAAGATAAATTTGAAGAGGCACTATCTTTTGAAAATGTAATAGGTCTTTCAATTTCTACAAGACCAGACTGTTTAGAAGATGATGTAGTTGATTATTTAGCAGAACTTAACGAAAGAACAAATTTATGGGTCGAGTTAGGTCTTCAAACTATACACGACGTTACATCTAAAAAAATAAACAGAGGACACGACTATAATACATTTTTAGAAGGGCTTAAAAAGCTTCAAGATAGAAATATAAAAGTTATAGTTCATATAATAAATGGACTTCCAGGAGAAGACTACGACATGATGATGGAGACTGCAAAAGCAGTTGCAGATATGAATGTAGATGGAATCAAAATACATTTACTTCACGTTATAAAAGACACTGCCCTTGCAAGATCATTAGAGAAAAATCAATTTGAACTTATGGATAGAGATGAATATATAAATCTTGTGTGTGACCAACTTGAAATACTACCTCCTGAAATGATAATACATAGACTTACAGGTGATGGAAAACGTGATGAGCTTGTAGGACCTATGTGGAGTCTTAAAAAATGGGAAGTTTTAAATGATATAGACAGAACTTTAAAAGAAAGAGACACTTATCAAGGAATTTACTATAAAAAATAACATTATACTTCAATAAATTACTTAAAATAAAAAAGACTTCACATATTTTGTGAAGTCTTTTTTATTTACTTACTACATTCTGATATAGTCTCAGTTTGATATTTGTCTTCTTCTATTTCTTCCTTAACATCTTCTATTGCTTTTACAGCTATAAAAGTAGACACTACCATAAATAATACTCCGAATAATTTAACAACAGAGAAATCTTCTCCAAGCAAAGTCCATCCTATTATAACTGATAAAACAAGTTCTATTGATGCAACTACACCTGCTATAGATAGTTCTACACCTTTTAATATACCTTTAGAATATACTATATAAGACATTGCAGTAGGTATTATCCCTATAGCAGCAATATATCCAAATACTTTTACAGAATCTATTTTTGAAATAGTTTCTACTGGATTTATTCTAAAGCACATTAAAATCGCAGCTATTAAAAATGCATAAGCACTCATAGTTATATTATCCATTTCTTTTAATGCATTTTTATTGAAAATTGGTAGCATTGCGTAAGTTATCGCTGCCATTATACCCGCAAAAATACCAACTGTATTTATACCTTCTAGTTGGATTTTACCTCCTGTTACTGCTAAGTATGCACCTATTACACAAAATACTAATGATAATATTTTTATTTTATTAATTTTTTCTTTATATACTATTTTAGAAAAAATCGCTACAAATACAGGCGAAACATAAAGTAGAACTGCTGCCATAGATGCACCTACCATAGAGATTGAACTCATATAAGATATATTAAATACTAATTGGCATACTATCCCTATTCCAAGTACATATAAAATTCCCTTTTTTGTTATTTTAAACATTGTAGGCATAGTTAGCTTTCCATATATACTAATTGCTATAAATCCGCCTATCATTCTGAAAAACGCTATTTCTTCAGATGAAAAATTATAATCACTAATTTTGCTAACTAAAAATCCTAAGGTAGACCAAAAGATTCCGGCTAATAAAATATAAAAATATCCTATTTTATTTTTCATAATTTCCTCCTCAATTATGAATTTATAATACTTTCCTAAAAATAGAATTAGAGTGCAAAATATCCACACTCTAATCACTATATCAATTTCCTATTAAACAATCTTTTGGTAATGTTTTCTTATTTTATATGCTCTACATAAAAATCAACTAACATATCTTGTTTTATTTGTTTTGCTTTTTCGTTATAACCTAAGTCTTCTAATATTCTAAATGCAAATTCTAATGCTGTAGCAGGTCCTCTACTAGTTATTATATTTTTATCTGTTACAACTATTTGATCTTCTAAATAATTTACTTTATCTCTACCTTTTATAAAACCTGGATATGATGTACACTTTCTATCATCTAATATTCCAAATGCTTCTAAAGTTTGTGGTGCTGCACATATAGCGGCAACTATTTTTCCTTCATTGTTAAATTTAATTGCCATATCTTTTACTCTTTTATCTAATAAATTATCAGCTCCTGGTAATCCCCCTGGTAAAACTATAGCATCGTATTCATCTTGATTGATATTATCTATTATACAATCAGATTTTACTGTTATGTTGTGAGTTCCCCTAACATACTCCTCTTTTATAGAGCATAAATCACATTTTAACTCCGCTCTTCTAAGTACATCTACAACTGATAGCGCTTCAATTTCTTCAAATCCGTCAGCTATAAATACTAATATTTTTTTCATATTTAAGTCTCCTTTACCTTTTATATAAAAACTTTTTAGGTTGTAAAATTTTTATTTTCTTGTTATTATTATAATAAATAATTAAAAGTTACAACTATAATTTAATTATATAATTATTATATGGAAGGTGCAATTAATGATTTTAAATACACATTTAACAATTTCAAATGCACTTATAGAAAATATAGATTCTAGTAAATCGTTTTTTCTAAGTGAAAAGAACTTTATTTATGGCAATATCAAACCAGATATGACATCTAAGTACGTTTTACATAAGCATTATTTAAAAGAATCTTTCGATATGATAATCGGAAAAATAAAATCCCTATGTAAATTATCACTTGATTTTATTGAAAAATATTTTTCTGTAAGTAAGTTTAGTCAAGAATTAGGCGTTATATGCCATTTTTTATGTGATTTTTTTTGTGTACCACATAGTCAACGCTGGGAATTTTCCCATAGTTTTAAAAAGCACGTAGTCTACGAAAGAGACCTTCAATTAATAGCTAAAGATACTAATTTTAACAAAATAATTGAAAGAGATTCTTTAAGTCATACAAGTGTCGAAGAATTTTTCAACAAATTATATAGACAATATGTAGAAAAAGAAGACTTTGAAAATGATTTATTCTTCTCAACTTATATGTGTAATAGTGTTGTTAATTATATTTTAGATTGTATTTTGGAAAACACTATAAAATCTTATTCACTGCAAATTTGTAGTTAATAAGTAGTAATAAAGTAATAATAACTAGAAACTGGATGCTTAAATACATTCAGTTTTTATTTTTTTGAAATACTAGAATAAAAAAATGGCCTCTTAATTATTTAAGAGACCGAAAATTATATTAGAAAGAGTTTTTAACTATTTAGCTTTGTTATGATGTTTTTGTTCCCAAAAATCAGCACCTTTTATTCCTAATCTAATTGGATCAAAACTGATTTCATCTCTTGGAACCCCTGCCTTTAATTGTGATTCATAATCATTAAAACACAATAAAGCCTTCTTTGATAATGCCAAAATAGCAATTAAGTTTAGCCATGCCATCATAGCTACACCAATATCCCCCATAGTCCATGCTAATCCTGCAGACTTAATGCAACCAAATGCTGTCATAGCTAATAAAGCTATTCTAAGACAATTTATAGATAATTTACTAGATTTTCCTCCAGTAAATTTTTTAACTAAGTATGTTAAGTTAACTTCTGCAATATAGTAATACGCCATTAATGTAGTAAATGCAAAGAAGAAAAGTGCTATTGCTACAAAAGCTCCACCAAAACCTGGTATCAACGTATTTATTGCATTTTGAGTATATACAGGCCCTATATCTTCTATAGCATATCCCGGCATATTCTCAACCATTATATTTTTAGTAAATTCATTAAAAGTGTTGTAACAACCTGTCATAAGTATCATAAATCCAGTTGCTGAGCATACAAATAATGTGTCTACGTAAACTGAAAAGGCTTGTACAAAACCTTGTTTTGCCGGATGTGAAACTTCTGCTGCTGATGATGCTTGTGGCCCTGTACCTTGACCAGCTTCATTTGAGTAAACTCCACGTTTTACACCCCAAGCAATTGTAGAACCTAATATTCCACCAAAACTCGCCTCTGCTCCAAATGCAGATTTAAATATTAAAGCTATAACTCCTGGTAAATCACCTATATTGGCAATTATAATTACAACTGCCATTAATATATATGCACCACCCATAAACGGTACTATAAATTCTGCTGCTGAACCTATTCTTTTTATTCCACCAAATATAACTACTCCTGTTAAAATAACTAAAAATACTGCTGTAACGTTTACACTTATTCCAAATGCATTGTTTATAGATACTGCTATAGAATTTGATTGTACGCCTGGAAGAAGTATTCCTATAGCTATAACTGTAACTATAGCAAATAAAGTTGCATATGCTTTAGAAAAAGTTGTACTTCCAAATCCTTTTTCTATGTAATAAGCTGGACCTCCACGATATTCACCATCGTGTTCTTCTTTATAAAGTTGACCTAAGGTCGATTCTGCAAATGCTGAGCCTGCTCCCAAGAAAGCTATTGCCCACATCCAAAACAATGCTCCAGGTCCTCCCCATGCTATAGCAGTAGCAACACCAGCTATATTACCAGTTCCTATACGACCTGCAAGCGCTGTACAAAATCCTTGGAAAGATGATATCCCTTTTTCAGATGATTGTCCCGAAAATAAAAGGCCTACCATTTCTTTAATATTTCTAATTTGTGAAAATCTCGTTCTAAAGCTAAAATAAATCCCCGAAATAAAACATAATACTACTAATGCATTGCTCCAAACAATATTATTTATGGTAGTAATTATATCCTCCATAATGTCCCTCCCTTTTTAGTTTTTAGTTGTTTAACTTATAATAAAACCTATATTAATTAAATTGTATTATCTTTTATATCATCATCTGTATATCCCTCATATATAGGTTTATAAGAATCCGGTGTTCTAATTTTACTAAATTCATTGA
>NZ_JADPET010000078.1 GCF_015667935.1 Clostridium sp. 1001270J_160509_D11
CCTAATGAACTAATATATGGAAAAATGTTAAAAAAATATCATTATAAATATATTTTTAATAAAATTGGGGTATATTTTAAAAATATATTTTACAAATCAATAATAAGCTTTATGAAAATGTTTTTATGGGTGAAATGTATACAACATACATCAAAAATTTAATAAGAAATGGAGTGAAACGAAATGTCGACTTGTAAATGCAAGAATAATCAAACTGATGATCTAAAAGAGTTAAATAAAATCTTAGAGGCATATGGTAAAAAAGAGGGGTATTTAATAACAATTTTACAAAAGGCTCAAGATGCATATGGTTACATATCAATAGATGTGATGAATAGAATCTCAGAATTTACAGGAATTAAGGTGGCTAAGATATATGGAGTTGCAACATTTTATGCTCAATTTAGATTACAACCTATAGGAAAATATTTAATTATGCTTTGTCAAGGAACTGCATGTCATGTAAATGGTTCTGAAATGATATCTCAAGTAATAAGCGAACAATTAAATATAAAAGATGGAGAAACAACAGAAGATGGTTTATTTACTTTAAATCAAGTTTCATGTTTAGGATGTTGTTCACTTGCTCCTGTTATGATGATTAAAACTGAAGATAATGATGAAACATATGGAAATTTAACAAAAGATTCAGTTATAGAAATATTAAATCAAATCAAAGAAAAAGAAGAAAAATCTGAAGGGGAAATAATAGCTTAATAATCAAAAGGAGAAGTATCGATGAGGATAGTAGTAGGTCAAGGGAGCTGCGGGATAGCAACAGGTGCAAAAAAAGTAGCTAACAGGTTTGAAGAAATATTAGGGGAAAAGAATATAGATATAAATGTAGATATTACAGGATGTATAGGGACATGCTTTTTAGAGCCGATAGTAGATATTTATGAAGATGCAAAAGATGAACCAACAAGATATGTAAAAGTTAAGCCAGAAGATGTAGTTGAAATTATTGAAAGTCATATTGAAGGTGGAAAAGCTGTAGAGTCTAAGGAGATTTCTGAGGAAAATAAAAAGCTAATGGAAAAACAAAAGAGAATAGTACTTAGAAATTGTGGATGTATAAATCCTGAAGAAATCGATGAATACATAGCAAGAGATGGATATAAAGCGACTAAAAAAGTTTTGACTAGTATGACAGATGAAGAAGTTATAGATGTGATTAAGATATCTGGGCTTCGTGGACGTGGAGGGGCAGGTTTCCCAACATGGTTTAAGTGGAATGCAGCAAGACAAAACAAAGCAGAACAAAAATACATTGTATGTAATGCTGATGAGGGAGACCCAGGAGCATTCATGGATAGGGCAGTTCTTGAGGGAGACCCACATTCACTTCTTGAAGGGATGACAATCGGTGGATATGCAATGGGTGCAAATGAAGGTGTAATTTATGTTCGTGCTGAATATCCTCTAGCAATAAAGAGATTAAAAATAGCCATAGCACAAGCAAAAGAAAGAGGGTATTTAGGAAAAAATATATTTGGAAGTGGATTTGACTTTGATATTAGAATTAAAGAAGGTGCAGGAGCATTTGTATGTGGTGAAGAAACTGCACTTATAGCATCATTAGAAGGCGAAAGAGGAATGCCAAGACTTAAACCGCCATTTCCAGCACAAAAAGGGTATTGGCAAAAACCTACTAATATAAATAATGTTGAAACTTATGCTAATGTGGCATGGATAATACTAAATGGAGGGGAAACTTTTGGCTCACTGGGAACAAAAACGAGCAACGGGACAAAAGTATTTGCACTAGCAGGTAAAATCAAAAAAGGCGGTCTTATTGAAGTACCAATGGGATTATCATTAAGAGAAGTAATATATGATATCGGTGGTGGTATCAAAGAAGACAAAGAATTTAAAGCTGTTCAAATGGGTGGACCATCAGGAGGATGTATTCCAGCTAGCTTAATAGATACGCCGGTAGATTATGAAAATATAAATAAAACAGGAGCTATAGTAGGTTCTGGTGGAATGATAGTTATGGATGAAACGACTTGCATGGTCGATATGGCTAGATATTTCTTAGATTTCACAAGAAAAGAATCTTGTGGTAAATGTAACTATTGCAGAATAGGCACAAAGAGAATGCTTGAAATATTAGAAAGAATAACAAATGGCCAAGGCAAAGATGGGGATATAGAATTATTAGAAGAATTAGCATATAAGGTTAAAGATGGTGCTATGTGTGGTTTAGGACAGACAGCTCCAAATCCAGTTATAACAACATTAAAATACTTCAGACATGAATATGAAGATCATATATACAACAAGAGATGTACTGCTAAAGCATGTAAATCATTAATAAGCTATGACATAGTTGAAGATAGTTGTAGAGGATGTGGGGCATGTAAGAGAAAATGTCCAGTATCAGCTATTAGCGGGAATAAAAAAGAAGCTCATATAATAGATAAAAATATCTGTATTAAATGTGGTAAATGTATGGAAACATGTAAATTTGATGCAATTGAAATAAATTAGAAAGGTTAGAAAGATGAATAAAATAAGATTAAATATAGATGACAGAGAAGTTTTAGGTCTTCCAGGACAGACTATTTTGGAAGTTGCAAAAGAAAATAACATATTTATTCCTACACTTTGTTATGATGAGAGAGCTGAGATATATGGTTCATGTGGAATTTGTGTAGTTGAAGTAGAAGGTAGCCCAAAATTATTTAAAGCATGTGCAACTGAAATAGCACAAAATATGATAATAAAAACTGATACAGAGAGAGTCAGAGAATCTAGAAAAACAAATTTAGAATTATTACTATCAAATCACAATGGAGATTGTAAGGCTCCTTGTTCTCTAGGATGTCCAGCAAATACTGATTGCCAAGGATATGTAGGGCTAATTGCTAATGGACTTCACAAGGCAGCTTTAAAATTAGTAAAAGATAAGATACCTCTACCAGCATCAATAGGAAGAGTCTGTCCACACCCTTGTGAATCAGACTGTAGAAGGGGATTAGTTGAAGAATCAATATCAATAAAAGAATTAAAGAGATTTGTTGGAGATAGAGATTTAAACTCAGATGATCCATATATACCAGAAATATCAAAACCAACAGGTAAGAGCGTTGCAATAATAGGTGGCGGACCTGCAGGTTTATCAGCGAGTTATTTCCTTGCACAAAAAGGGCATGATGTTACTATAATAGATGCAATGCCTAAATTAGGGGGGATGCTTCGTTATGGAATACCTGAATACAGATTGCCAAAAGAAATACTACAAAAGGAAATAGATTTAATATCTAAAATGGGTGTTAAGATTCAAACTAACACAAAAGTTGGTGTAGATTTATCATTTGAAGCTATAAAAAATAAATATGATGCAGTACTTATGACAATTGGTGCATGGTCATCAATAGGACTAAACTGCAAAGGTTCTGACATACCTGGTGTTATGGGTGGTATAGACTTCCTTGAAAAAATCGCGAAAAGCAAAACTATAAATTTAGGTGAAAGTGTTGCTGTAGTCGGAGGTGGTAATGTTGCAATGGATGCATGTAGAACTGCTGTCAGAATGGGTGCAAAAAAAGTCTACAACATATATAGAAGAACAATAAAAGAAATGCCAGCAGATGAGATGGAAATAAGAGAAGCACAAGAAGAAGGGGTTAGATTTGAAAATTTAACTAATCCAATCGGCATAATTCCTGGTGAAGATGGCAGAGTAAGTAAAATAGAACTTCAAGTTATGAAACTTGGTGAACCTGACGAGAGAGGCAGAAGAAGACCAGTTCCTGTTGAAGGTCAAACAAAAGTTTTAGATGTAGATACAGTTATAATAGCAATAGGTCAACAAGTAGATTCTAAGTTATTTGATGGAATTGAGAAAACAAGAAAAAATTCATTAGTATATGACCCATCTACTTATATGACTGCAACTAAAGGTGTATTTGCATGTGGGGATTGTGGTAA
This sequence comes from Clostridium sp. 1001270J_160509_D11, assembly GCF_015667935.1. GTDB lineage: Bacteria > Bacillota > Clostridia > Peptostreptococcales > Peptostreptococcaceae > Intestinibacter. Next base: position 3,937 of record NZ_JADPET010000078.1, read on the forward strand.
TGATAAAGTTTCTATAGCAGTAGAATCAATAGCAGATGCAAAAAAAGCGGCAGAGTCTATAGATGCATATTTATATGGTAAAGAATTAAAATATAAAAAGCCTTATGTCCATGAAAGACATGATTTAACAGAATTATCTTTTGAAGATAGAGAAAGAAAATATAGACCTAAAATTAAAGAATATGGTCCAAAAGAAAGAAAAGAGCACTTCCTTGAGATAACTGGGGGGCTTACTGAGAAACAAGCTAAAGATGAAGCTAGAAGATGTTTAGAATGTGGATGTCAAAAATTCCATGAATGTAAATTAATAGATTACGCTAATATTTACAAAGTTGAGCCAGAAAGATTTGAAGGTGAAAAAGTAGTTTTACCAATAGAAGATAGTCATCCATACATATTAAGGGATATGAATAAATGTATCTTATGCGGATTATGTGTAAGAACTTGTGATGAAGTTATGGGTGTTGGTGCATTAGGTCTTGTTTCAAGAGGTTTTGATACAGAGGTTAAGCCAGCTTTAGAACAAGGTCTAGAAGAAACATCTTGTATATCTTGTGGTCAATGTGTGTCAGTTTGTCCAACAGGTGCACTACAAGAAAAAACTAACTTAAAGAAAAATGTACCTCTTCAAAAAGAAACTACTGTCACTACATGTTCATATTGCTCAGTTGGATGCAAAATAGAATTAAAGACATATGGAAATCTTCTTATAAAATCAGAACCAAATAAAGAAGGTCATGTAAATGAAGGATTGATATGTGGTAGAGGGAAGTGGGCATTTGACAGTGCAATAGATGACGACAGACTTAAAAAACCATATATTAAAATAAACGGAAAATTAGAAGAATGTAAATATAGAGATGCACTTACTATAATAGCTAAAAAAGTAGAAGTTATAAGAAGTAAATTTGGCAAAGATGCAGTAGCTATATCTATATCTGATAGATATACCAATGAAGAAGCTTATGCGATTAAAAAATTAGCAGATCAATTAAATGTAAAAACACTGTGCTTTAATCATAGAAAAAGCGGACTTGAAAAAGTATTGGGAGTTAATGCATCTCCAAACAGCATGGATGAATTATTGGCAACAGATGTTATATTAGCTATAGGATTTAAACCAGAAAACAATCCTATACTTGGTATAAAATTAAAGAAAGCTGCTAAAAATGGAGCAAAATTACTATTTATAAATCCAAGTGAATATAAAATATCAAACTATGGATTTGATGCAAAAACTGTATATACAAGTAACGAAATATCAAAAATAAAAGAAATAGCAAAAGCTTTAATAGATATGGGTAAAACTTCTGATATAGAAGGCTTTGATGCATTTAAATCATCACTTGAAAATATAGAAGTATCGGATGAAATAAGAGAAATTGCACAGATATATGCAGATGCCAAAAAAGCTATGATAGTATTCCAACAAAATATGGTTAGTACAGATATAGCTAGTTTAATAGGGGAAATAGCTATTCTTTCAGGTCATATAGGCTCTCCAAGAGATGGTATATTACAAGTTAAACCTAAGTGTAACTCTCAAGGATTAATAGATCTTGGAGTAACAGATGGCAGAGAAGCATTAAATGGTGTAAAAGGTCTATTATGTTTTGGAGAAGACCCAGATGTCGATTTATCATCACTAGAATTCTTGATGGTATCTGATACTCATATGACAAAAACTGCATTAAGTGCAGATGTTGTCCTTCCTGCGACAAGTTTTGCTAGTACATTTGGTACATTTACTAATACAGAAAGAAGACTACAGAGAGTAAGCCCAGCTATGAGAGAAAATGTAGAAGTTCCTAACTGGAAGATACCAACAATACTTTCAAAAATATATGAAAAAGATTTTGGATTTAAATGTATAGATGATATAAGATTAGAATTAAATGATGTCAATGAATTGTATAGAGAGGGAAATGTCGGACAATTACTAGGTGGTATATTAAAACCAAATAAACCAAAATTTGTATACATACCAGATGGATTGATGGTAACACCTTTAAAATCAACAGATAATTTAATGAATAAAATCAATGAAGAAATATTTAAAGGCTTGATATAGCAAACAAATATTGACTTTATGGAAATTATGTACAATAATAAATATGTGAGTTGATTTTTTAGGAGAATTTGAAAGCCTAGGAAAATCTTCCTTGAAACATATCAAATTTATTATTAGTTTGATGTGGTGTAAAAAAGCCCTAAAATGCAATATCTTTATATAAAATAACATTACTTAGATTTTTTATCTAAGTAATGTTATTTTTTTTCAGAAAAATACTTGACCTTGACGTTACGTAAATTTATATAATCTAACTATAATCAATAAATCAAAATTTTAAGGAGGAAAATATATGGAGTATTCTATAAAGGATTTAAGTGAAATAGCAGGTATAACTACTAGAACTTTGAGATACTATGATGAAATAGATATTTTAAAACCAGCGAAAATATCAGATTCAGGATATAGAATTTATAGTGATAATGAAGTTGATTTACTTCAACAAATACTTTTTTATAAAGAATTGGGATTAGACCTAAAAACTATAAAAGATATTTTATCATCACCATCATTTGATATATTAGAAGCCTTATATAATCATAAAGAAAATCTGCTTAAAAAAAGACAGATGATCGATTTATTGATAAATAATGTAGAAAAGACAATTAAAAGTAAAGAGAGGGGTTATAAAATGGAAAATAAAGATAAGTTTGAAGGATTTAAAAAAGAATTAATTGATAAAAATGAAGAAATATACGGAAGTGAAATAAGAAAAAAATATGGAGAAAATACAATAGATAAATCTAATGCAAAAATAATGGGTATGACTCAAGAAGACTATAATAACTTTAAACAACTAGAAAAAGAAATAATAGATACATTGAATTTAGCTATGGATGAAGGAGATTCTAAAGGAAAATTGGCTATGAAGGCATGTGAACTTCACAAAAAATGGCTTAGTTATACATGGAACTTTTACTCTAAAGAAGCACATAGAAATTTAGGTGAAATGTATACTCAAGATGAAAGATTTAAAAAGTATTATGACGATAATAGAAAAGGAATGGCAGAGTTTTTAAGAGATGCCTTAATTGAATTTACAAATAAATAAACTTTACAAATAAATATTACTAATCAAAAAATAGCACCATACAATTTAGGGTGTTTTTTTAATTCTAAGGAAATTATACATTATTGGATTTGTAGATAATGTATAATTTCCAACCTATTAACTAAAGCAACGGACGAAGTCGTTGGCGCCATGAATATAGTGGATTTTTACATTTTTTACAATTTATGGTCTAATGTATACAATGTATATGTTATAATATAAACTAGATTAAGTTTCAGCATTGTGTAAGGGGGCACATAATTTAATATGGAGATATCAGTATTATTAATTTCAATTTTAGTTTTAACAATTATAAATATATTTTTTGTACAGTGTAGATATTCTCTATCTAAAATAAATAATAATGATCTACAAGAAATTGAGAGTAAAAGTAATTTAGCATTAAACAGATGTAAAAAAATTAAAGCAAAAGAAAAAGAATTTTTATCAGTATGCCAATTTTCAATAATAGTTTGTATTATGAGCATAGGATTAATTCTATATAAAATATGTCAATTTATACTTATAGAATACAAAATTACAAATTATACTTTAGAAGACATTGTATTTATATTAATTTTATTAGGAGCAAGTGTGTTAGAAGCTATAATAGGCTTTTATATTCCAAGAGGGTTATCAATAAAAAATCCTAAAAAGATACTTCTTAGAAATTCGATATTTTTAACAATTATTTATGCATTTATAAGACCATTTTCAGTAATTATAGATTTTATATCATACAAAATATGCAGAATTTTTAAGGGAGACGATTTTGATATTTTACAAGAAAATTCATCTAAGCAAGATAGTTTTTCAGTAATTACAAAAGATAACGAAAATTATAAATATGGTATATATAAAAAAGGATTTGTGGATAATATATTTAGTTTTGAGGAAAAACAAATAAGAGAAGTTTTAGTTCCGAGAACAGATATGATATGCATAAATTTAGATGATGATGAGGACTATATATTTAATTTAATAAGAGAAGAAGGATACACTAGATATCCTGTTTGTGGAAAAGATAAAGATGATTTATTAGGTTTTATACATATTAGAGATTTGTATAATCAAAAATTAATTGAAAATAAAATTGATTTAACTAAAATATTGAGAAAAATAACTTATGTATCTGAAAGTGAGCTGACAAGTAGAGTACTAGAAAAGCTTAGAAAAGATAGAGTTCAAATGGCTGTTGTAGTAGATGAATATGGTGGAACATCTGGCATTATAACGGTAGAAGATATACTAGAAGAAATTGTCGGTGAAATACAAGATGAATTTGATGAAAATGAAGAACTAGATATTGATAAATTAGATGATGGATCTTATATTGTACAGGGAACAGCTACTATTACTGAGATTAATAAAGAATTAGGAATAGAAATCGAAAAAAATGGATTTGACAGTATTGGCGGTTGGATGTTTTTTATGCTAGGAATGGATATCAAAGTCGACCAAAGTGTAAATTTTTCGGGATATAAATTTAAAGTATTAGAGTTAGATAAATTTAGAGTTGTTAGTGTAAAAATAGATAAAATTGATAAAACTAATAAAAATGATACAGAAAATAGTGAACGAAATTAAAATAAAATAAAATTTTTAATAAAATTATAAAAAACTATAATTAAATTATTCAGGGGTATCGTTTTCTTGAGGGTGTATAAAATAAAATAACCCTATATAAAATATAAGATAGGATATGTACAATAAAAAAATTAAAAGAATAGACTGAAAATACTCAATATTACAAAATTAAAAAATGCCATTGCACAAAAAATAAAATATTATATAATGATATTGAAAATGTTTTCTGAACAGGAAAACCTTTATATAAAAAATATTTTATATGGAAACTTAAAATAAAAATTAATTTAAGAGGGTATTATTTGAAAATTATATAAGAATGATTTATAAGGGCTTATATAATAAATATTTAAAGATAACAGTAAGTGGGGAAAAGCTTATTATGTTATTATAGTCAAATATTTTAGAGAAAGACGGTGCAAGAAATGTTAAAAGTAAATCTTGAAGATGTAAAAAAAGCAGAAAAAGTATTAGAATCTATAGTTAAGGAAACACCATTACAAGAAAGCAAAGAACTTAGTGCTAAGCTTAATGCAAACGTTTATTATAAATGTGAAAATCTACAAAAAACAGGTTCATTCAAAATAAGAGGGGCTTGCAATAAAATAGCAAATTTAACAGATGAAGAAAAAGCTAAAGGAGTAATAGCTTCTAGTGCAGGAAATCACGCTCAAGGTGTTGCATTAGGTGCAAAAATGACTGGAATAAAATCTACTATAGTTATGCCAGAAACAGCTCCACTTGCAAAAGTAACAGCAACTAAATCATATGGTGCAGAAGTTGTATTAAATGGATTAGTTTATGATGATGCATATGCAAAAGCTGTTGAAATACAAAAAGAAACAGGAGCTACTTTCCTTCATCCATTCGATGATGAATATGTAATAGCAGGACAAGGAACAATAGGTCTTGAAATATTTAAACAATTAGATGGAAATGTTGATACAATATTATGTCCAATTGGTGGAGGTGGAATAATATCTGGTGTAGCTGTAGCTGCAAAAGGATTAAACCCAAATGTAAAAATAATAGGTGTTCAAACAGATAATATACCATCAATGAAAGTATCAAAAGAAAATGGAAAAGTAACTACTGCATTTAATGGAGCTACTATAGCTGATGGTATAGCAGTAAAAACTCCAGGAAGTTTAACTTTCGATATAATAAATGAACTAGTAGATGAAATAATAACAGTATCAGAAGAAGAAATAGCACAAGGAATATTATTCTTAATGGAACATCAAAAAGTTGTTGCAGAAGGAGCAGGAGCAGTAACTACAGCAGCTTTATTATCAGGAAAATATCAACCAAAACAAGATGAAAACGTAGTATGCGTAATATCTGGGGGAAATGTAGACGTAAATACTTTATATAGAGTAATAGGAGTAGGACTTGCATCACAAGGTAGACGTTATTCATTTAGCGCTACTATGACTGATAAACCAGGAGGATTCTTAGAATTAATAAGTATAATAAGCAAATCTAATGCTAATATACTTAGTGCTAACCAAACAAGATTATCTTCAGGTGGAGTAATCGGTAAGCAAGTTGCAGAATTTATACTTGAAACATTTGACCATGAACATATAGCAAAATTAAAAGCTGATATGAATGCAGCTGGATTTGAAATACAAGATTTATAAAAAGCATTAACTATAAATAAAAAGCAGTCATAAAATATTTTATGACTGCTTTTTATTGTGAAAAAATCATTTTTGTAAGTAGAAAAAAATATATATATTTAAGAACATTTAAAATAAAGATTTGTTTATTTATTAAGATTTATTTATTCATAAAAAATACATTTTAATTAGACAATAATTCTATATATTTCATATAGTAATATATCTTTAAAAAAGGAGGCTATATTATGTGTGGTATTGTAGGATGGTCTAACCTCAAAAATAATATAAGAGATTACTCCGATATAATGGATGAAATGATTGATACACTAAAGTTAAGAGGTCCAGATTCGGCTGGATTAAAGACTTATAACCATGCACTTATGGGTCATAGAAGACTTATAATAGTAGACCCAACAGGTGGGATGCAACCAATGACAAAAATAATTAATAATAAAGAATATACTATTTGTTATAATGGAGAACTTTATAATACAGAAGAAGTTAGAGCGGATTTAATTTCTAAAGGATACAAATTTGAGTCATATAGTGATACGGAAGTTTTATTGACATCTTATATAGAATATGGGCAAAAATGTGCAGATTATCTTAATGGAATTTTTGCATTTGGAATATGGGATGAATACAATCAAGAATTATTTTTATGTAGAGATCAATTAGGAATAAAGCCACTTTTTTATTCCTATATAGATGGAAATTTGATATTTGCTTCAGAAATAAAGGCGTTATTAAAACACCCATATATTGATTCTATAGTAGATAGGGATGGACTGATTGAGCTTATATCTTTGGGACCGGCGCGTACATTAAATGGAGCAATATTTAAAGATATAAAAGAAATTCCACCAGCACATTATTTACTATTTAATAAAAGAGGTATTAACTTAAATGAATATTGGAAATTAGAGACTATGGAGCATGAAGATGATATAGATACAACCAAGAAAAAAGTAAGAGAGATGCTAGTTGAAATCATTGAAAATCAATTAGTAAGCGATGTTCCTGTCTGCACTTTTTTATCAGGTGGACTTGACTCAAGCGTGATTTCATCAGTTGCCTTTGATAAATTTAAAAAAGATGGATTAGGGGTATTAAACACATTTTCTATTGATTATAAAGATAATGAAAAATATTTCAAAAAGAATTTATATGAGCCAAATTCTGACCCTGAATATGTAAAAAGAATGGTAGAATTTTTGGGTAGTAATCATCACAATATAGTATTAAATAATATCTACTTAGCACATGCTTTAGATGATGCAACTAAAGCAGCTGATTTGCCAGGAATGGCTGATGTAGATTCATCACTGTATTTATTTTCAAAAGAAGTAAGAAAATATGCGACTGTAGCTTTATCAGGAGAATGTGCAGATGAAGTTTTTGGAGGGTATCCTTGGTTTACAAGAGAATACGACTCTATAGAGATATTTCCTTGGGCAAATTCAATAGAATATAGAAAAAACATTTTAAAACCAAGTCTAAAAGACCTACCTATTGAAGAATATGTAAAACAAACTTGTAGAGACAGCATAAATAAAATAGATAAATTACCAAAGGAAAGTCATGATGATAGAATTATTAGAGAACTTACTTATCTCAATATAAAATATCAAATGTTAACTTTAATAAATAGAAAAGACAGAATGACAATGTCTAATTCATTAGAAGGAAGAGTACCATATGCAGATAAAAGATTAGTACAATATGCTTTTAATTTTCCAAAAGATATAAAATTACTACATGGAAGAGAAAAGGGATTGCTTCGTGAAGCTGTACGAGGTATAGTTCCAGATGAGATTATAGATAGAAAGAAAAGTCCATATCCAAAGACACATAATCCAGAATATACAAGAGAAGTAAGTAATATGCTTAAAAAAATATTAGAAGATAAATCATCTCCAATACATCAAATTATTGATTATGATTTTGTATCAAATATAGTTGATACTGGGGGCGAATCTTTCAAAGAACCTTGGTACGGTCAATTAATGACAGGTCCTCAAGTTATAGCATATTTAATCCAATTAAATAACTGGATGAAGTTTTATAATGTAAAATTAGATATATAAAATACAAAATGAAGTAGGATATATTAAAAATATTTTTATATATCCTACTTTTATAATTTCTAACTTATTATTTAAAGCAACGGCAGAAGTTGACTGCTCATGAACGCAGTAAATTTTATATATTAAATTAATTATAATTCATAGAGCTCATAAAATGGTCTAATTTGAATTTTGGATATATTGGTTTAGCTTTTAATACTTTGCTTTCAACTTTGAAATATTCATATTGTTCAGAGCCTTCCACACAGTATTTATTTATTGATAAATCAAACATATCTTCTTTAGTTCCAAAATTCATGTAATCTAAATATTTTTCTTTTATATCAGGATTTTTAACAACTAAATCTCTAAATTTTCTTTCTACTATTTGTAACTCGCTTATCAAGTCTTTAGTTTGTTCTTCTATTGAAGTATTAATATAATCAGTATCTCTAGAGCTGTTAGTTAAATCACTCATAATTTTATATTGAATAGTTTTTATTTTTCTATTTAATACTCTAGATAAAAAGAATAAAGCCCCTAATTCTTTTTCAATTTCATGTTCCCCATTCATTAAAAGTCTTACTGATTTTAAATCTTCTTTATTGAATATTGTTAATTGAGTACCTTTGTCAAAAACGAGTTTTAATGGAAATTTTAAATCATCTTTTGTTATTTCGCCTTTTAAGATTCCATCTTCAACTACCATTATTCTAGAACCTTGGTAAATAGCAAAATTTTGTCCATAATTATAATATAAAGTTTTTGTAGGAACTTTTTCTCCAAATTCAAATGATCTAACATTTCGAGTCGTTCTTACAACATCTCCATGTTCAATAATAGGATAATAAAAACATTCAAATCTTTAGTTTTAGGTGCTTCCATTGTTAAAGCATCTAATACTAT
>NZ_JADPET010000079.1 GCF_015667935.1 Clostridium sp. 1001270J_160509_D11
CCAGATTTAGTTATAACATTTATATCCTATATATCTTACTTTTATTTTCTTTTCAGAAAATTTTGTATATTATATTCTGATATAAATTCATTAATTGATCGGATTGTTTTATAAAACTATTTTTTGATTTTATATTTTTTAAATACATAATGAAGTTATTACTATCACCATTATATAAATTTTATAAGTATAATTTCTATTAATGTATTTTGCACTCTATATAAAAATAAATAGTGCTACTTTTTAAGAAAATCTGCCTTATTTAAGTCTAAGGTTTCTTAATAAGATTTTCTTTTTTTATCGTTAGTTAATTATTCTAATTTAAGAAGTAACTTAAAACGAAAAGGGGGATTTGTATGTGCGATTTTGTTTCACAAAACCAAAAATTATTTGATGAATTAGATAACCTTATTGATTCATTAGAAGTAGCGGATGAAAGTGCTTTAATATTTGTACTTAAAGAAGCTCAAGGAATCTTCGGTTATCTACCAAAAGAAGTTCAACTTCATATAGCTGATAAGTTAGGCGTTGCTCCTTCTAAAGTATATGGTGTTGTAAGTTTCTATTCTTACTTCTCTACTAATCCAATCGGAGAATACAAAATTAGTGTCTGTCTTGGTACAGTTTGCTTCGTTAAAGGCTCAGACAAGGTAATGGCTGAATTCGAAAAACAATTAGGAATCAAAGCTGGAGAAACAACAGAGGACCTTAAATTTACACTTGAAGGTTTAAGATGTGTTGGTGCTTGCGGACTAGCTCCTGTTGTAGTTGTAAATGGAAAAGTTTATGGTCAATCAACTCCAGATGATGTTTCCAAAATATTAGACAACTATAGAAATTTAGAATTAAGCTGTTAGGGGGTAAATATTGATGAAAAAATTAAATTCAATAGCTGAGTTAAAAGCTGCTGTTAAAGAATTCAAACCTGTTCTTGATTTAAGAGAAAATCATACAGATGCTATACCTGATAAAAGAGATATCTTAGTCTGTGGAGGTACTGGATGTACATCTTCAGACAGTTTACAAATAATCGAAAATTTAAAAGAAGAAATTGAAAAAGCTGGTTTATCAGACCATGCTATGGTTCATTTAACAGGATGCTTTGGATTCTGTGCTATGGGACCAATCGTTAAGGTTTATCCTGATAACGTATTCTACGTTCATGTTAAACCAGAAGATGCTAATGAAATAGTTCAAAGTCATATCGCCAATAACCAAGTTGTAGAAAGATTATTATTCGAAGAACCTGCTCTAAATCACCAAAAAGTTCAAAAACATGAAGATATGGCATTCTATAAAAAACAATTACGTATTGCCTTAAGAAACTGTGGTCATATAAATCCAGAAGATATAACTGAATATATCGCAAATGATGGATACTTAGCTCTTGCTAAATGTCTAGAAGAAATGACTCCACAAGAAGTTATCGAAGAAATGAAAAAATCTGGCTTAAGAGGTCGTGGTGGTGCTGGTTTCCCAACAGGTGTTAAATGGGAATCTGCTTCTAAAAACCCTGCTGTAAACGGTAAAAAATTCATTGTATGTAATGCTGATGAAGGTGACCCAGGTGCATTCATGGATAGATCACTTCTAGAAGGTGACCCAAATAGTGTTCTTGAAGCTATGGCAATAGCTGGTTATGCTGTTGGTGCTTCTCAAGGATATATCTACATAAGAGCTGAATACCCTCTTGCAATAGATAGATTAAAAATAGCTATAGCACAAGCTGAAGAAGCTGGTGTTTTAGGTGACAATATATTAGGAACTGGATTTAACTTCAAAATAGAATTAAAATATGGTGCTGGTGCATTCGTTTGTGGTGAAGGTACTGCATTAATTAACTCTATCGAAGGTAAACGTGGCGAACCAAGAATGAAGACTTTCTCTTCTTCTAAACATGGTTTATGGCAAGCTCCTACTTCAGTTAATAACGTTGAAACATTTGGTAATGTTCCAGCTATAATCAATAATGGTGCTGATTGGTTTGCTTCTTATGGTACTGAAGATTCTAAAGGTACTAAAGTTTTCGCCCTAGGTGGAAAAGTAAACAATGTAGGACTTGTTGAAGTACCTATGGGAACAACTTTAAGAGAAATAGTTTATGAAATAGGCGGAGGTATACCTAACGGAAAAGAATTCAAAGCTGTTCAAACTGGTGGTCCATCTGGTGGATGTATATCATCTAGAGACTTAGATACTCCAATAGATTTTAAATCTTTAGCATCTATAGGCTCTATGATGGGTTCTGGTGGTATGCTTGTTCTTGATGAAACTGACTGTATGGTTGATATCTCTAAATTCTTCCTTGAATTCACAGTTGATGAATCTTGTGGTAAATGTACTCCATGTCGTATAGGTAATAAGAGATTACTTGAAATGTTAACTAAGATATGTGATGGTAAAGGTACAGAAGAAGACTTAGTTGATTTAAAAGATTTAGCTTTAACTATAAAGAATACTTCTTTATGTGGTCTTGGTAAATGTGCCCCTAACCCTGTTCTTAGTACATTAGATTGCTTCTATGATGAATATTTAGCTCATGTCAAAGACAAAAAATGTCCTGCTGCTAAATGTCAATCTATGTTAAATTACTTCATCAATGATAATTGTATCGGTTGTGGATTATGTAAGAAAAACTGTCCTGCTGATGCTATCACTGGTGAAAAGAAAGAAAAACATGTTATCGATACAACTAAGTGCTTAAAATGTGGTGCTTGTATGGAAAAATGTAAGAAACATGCAATCGAAAAAAGATAGTACATTTATAATCAATTGTTAGACAATAATTTTTTAATTATTATTGAGGAGGGATTTACTAATGAGTTTAGTTAATTTAACTATAAATGGCAAAGCTGTTGCCGTACCATCTGGTACTAAAATACTTGAAGCTGCAAAGCAAGTAGGTATTAAAATACCTAGCTTATGCCAAATGAAAATAGATGAAATAGGTTTTACTAATGAATGTGCATCTTGCCGTGTATGTATGGTAAGTGCAGGAAGAAAACTAGTACCTGCTTGTGGTACTATGGTTAAAGAAGGAATGGTAGTTAACACTAACACTCCTGAAGCTTTAAAATATAGAAAAAATGTTGTTGAATTATTATTATCAGACCATCCACAAGATTGTTATACTTGTGCTAAAAGTGGTCAATGTGAATTACAAAATTTAGCTTCTGATATGGGTATAAGAAATATAAGATTTAAAGGTGAACAATCAACTTCACCTATAGATACTTCTTCTTATTCTATAGTAAAAGATAATGACAAATGTATATTATGTAGAAGATGTGAAACTATGTGTACAGAAGTTCAAACTGTTGGTGTTCTTTCTGGTGTAAATCGTGGTTTCAATACTGTAGTTGGTACTTTCTTCAATACTGACATGATGAATACAGAATGTACTTTCTGTGGACAATGTGTTAGTGTATGTCCAACTGGTGCTTTAATGGAAAAAGATAATACTAAAGAAGCTTGGGATGCATTAGCTCAAAAAGAAAAACCAGTTATGGTTCAAATTGCTCCAGCTGTTAGGGTTGGTATAAGTGAAGAATTTGGATTTGAACCTGGAGCTATATCTACTGGTAAAGTTGTTGCAGCTTTAAAAGCATTAGGATTTGATTATGTATTCGATACTAACTTTGCTGCTGACTTAACTATAATGGAAGAAGCTAATGAGTTTGTACAAAGATTAACTAAAGGTGGAGATTTACCAATAATGACTTCATGTTGTCCAGCTTGGGTTAACTTCTGTGAAACTCAATACCCAGATTTATTAAAATACTTATCAACTTGTAGATCACCACAAAGTATGTTCTCTCCAGTAGCTAGATATTATTTCGCTGACAAAATATTAGGTAAAAAACCTGATGAAGTTATAGTAATGTCTATAATGCCTTGTATAGCTAAAAAATATGAAGTTGCTAGAGAAGAATTAGGTAAAGATGGTATAATCGATACTGATTTATCATTAACAGTAAGAGAACTTGCAAGAATGATAAGAGAAGCTGGTATAGATTTAGCAACTATAGAAGATGCTGAATTTGATAGTCCTTTAGGATATTCAACTGGTGCTGCTGATATATTCGGTGTTACTGGTGGTGTTCTTGAAGCTGCTTTAAGAACTGCTTACACTGATGTAACTAAAGTTGAATTACCTGATGATGCTATAGAATTTAAATCTGTAAGAGGATTTGAAGGAATCAAAGAAGCAACAGTTAACGTTGGTGGAACTGACGTAAATGTAGTTGCAGCTTCATCTCTAGGATGCGCTAGAAAATTAATGGATGAATTAAGAGCTGATATAGCTGCTGGTAGAGCTCCTAAATACCACATCATAGAAATCATGGCTTGTCCTGGTGGATGTGTTGCCGGTGGAGGTCAACCATTCCATGGTGGAGATTACGAAAAAGTTAAAGCAAGAGGTGCTGGATTATATGCAATCGATGCTAATAAGCCTAAACGTAAATCTCATCAAAACCAAGATATTAAAAAATTATATGCTGAGTTCTTGGGAGAAAGAGGCGGACACAACGCTCATACTTATCTACATACGCATTATTTTGATAGAAGTAATCCATATGCAAAAGAAGATCCAAAAGAAGCTGCCTTAACTACTGAATAAATTAGTTAATAATAGCCTTAAAAGCCTATAATATATAGATTAGATTGGCCTGTCGTGTTTTTACTCGACAGGTCTTTCTTTTTTTTCATAAATATTTTATATACTTAATTTACTATAATTAGATTTACTATTATGAGCATAAATTTTTTAAATAAAATAGCCTTTCACATTATTTAATCAAAACATGCAAAAGGCTATTTTATTTATTTTATACTATTTTATTTTTGTATTGTTTGAGATAATTTCTTAGTAAATTCTATAGCTGCATCATATCCCATTATTTTTTGTCTATAGTTCATAGCTGCAACTTCTACTATCATAGCTGTATTTCTACCTGGTTTTACTGGAACAACTAATTTTTCTACTTCTTTTCCTAATATTGTTTCATATTCTTTATCAAGACCTAGTCTATCATAGTATTTTTCTTGGTCCCAACTTTCCAGTTCAAGAATTAAACTTATTTCTTTCATGTTTTTTATTGCACCAACGCCATATAAACTTCTTACATCGATTATTCCTATACCTCTTATCTCCATGTAATGTCTTAGTAATTCTGGCGCTTGTCCAATCAATCTATCATCATCTAATTTTATTATTTCTACTGCATCATCTGCAACTAATCTATGTCCTTTTTGTATAAGCTCAAGAGCAGTTTCAGACTTACCTATACTACTCTCTCCTTTTATAAGAACACCTATCCCATATACGTCTACAAGTACTCCATGTATTGTTATATGTGGTGCTAATCTATTATCAAGATAGTTAGATATTTTGTTTATAAATCTAGTAGTATTTCTTTCACTACTTATTAGTACACGTTCGTGTCTTTTGGCAGCTTCTAATATATCTTCATCAATTTCCAATCCTCTTGTAACGATTAATGCAGGTATATCATAAGAGAATAATTTATCTAGTATTTCTCTTCTCTTTTCTTTATCGATATTTTTAAAATAAGTATATTCCCCTTTACCTATTATCTGTATTCTATCAAATGCAAAATATTCAAAGTATCCTGCTAGTGCTAATCCTGTTCTATTTACATCTTGTGATTGAACGAAGAATTCTTTACCTTCTGGTCTATAAACAACATTTAGTTCTAAGTCCCTAACAAGATCTGATATTGCTATTTTGTCTTTTGATTCCATTCTTATTCCTCCGATTTAAAATAATTATAAATATTTTCTGCTGCTGTTTTATTTATACTCTCAACTTCTAATAATTCCTCAAATGTAGCAGCCTTTATACTATCAATACTTTTAAAATGGCTTAAAAGATTTTTCTTTCTTGTCTCCCCTATACCAGGTATATCATCTAGTACGGATTTTGTAAGTGATTTCTTTCTCAAACTTCTATGATAAGTTATAGCATAGTTATGAACTTCTTCTTGTATGCTAGCAACAAATCTGTATAAGTTTGTTGTTTTATCTAATACAATTTCTTGTGATTTATTTACTAATCCTTTTGTTCTATGTTTGTCATCTTTAAACATACCCCACAGAGGAATTTGTATATTATTTTCGTCTAGTACGTTTTGTACAGCGCTTACTTGACCTTTTCCTCCGTCTAGTAAAATTAAATTTGGTAAATTTCCATGTTTTATTCTTCTGCTTAAAATTTCTGCCATTGAGCCATAATCATCTGGACCTACTATGGTCTTTATTTTAAATCTTCTATATTCTTTTCTATCTTTTTTACCATTTGTAAAAACAACCATAGTACCAATTGAATCTACACCTTGAATATTAGATATATCGTATGCTTCAATTCTTTCTGGAACTGTTTCAAGGTTAAGTAACTCTGTTAATTGAGTTAGTGCACCAATACTTTTTTCATATTTTTGTTTATTTAAATGAGAAAATTTATTTAAATATTCCATAGCATTTTTTCTGACCATCATAGCCAATGCTTTCTTCTCACCTTTTTGAGGTAATGTAATACTTACTTTGTTTCCTTTTTTCTCACTTAACCACTGTTCTAATATCTCTCTATCTTCTATATCTTCATCTATAATTATTTCTTTTGGTATATACTCCTGTTCCATATAGAATTGTTTTACAAATGAGCCAAGCACAGAATTAGATTTACTTCCTTCTACACCTTCTAATATAAAGTGTTCTCTTCCTATTATTTTTCCATTTCTCATAAAGAATACTTGAACACATGCTTCTTCTTCTGTTCTTGCTAAAGCAATTACATCTTGATTTGCATCCATACTTGATGAATCTATTTTTTGTTTTTCTTTTATCTCTTCCAAATTCTTTATTTTATCTCTATAAGTGGCTGCCTCTTCAAAGTTAAAATTCATTGCACACTCATTCATTTTTTCTTTTAAGAGATTTATTAAAGTTTCTTCTTTTCCTGATAAAAATAATAATATTTCATCAATTATCTTGTTATATTCTTTTTGAGATACATGTCCTGTACAAGGTCCTATACATTTTTTAATATGATAATTCAAACATGGCCTTGCATTATTTTTAATAGCTTTTGGTATATCTATATTGCAATTTCTAATTGGATATATATTATGAATTATCTCTAGGGTATCGTTTACCGCACCCACATTTGTATATGGTCCAAAATATTTTGCATTATCTTTTAGTACTCTTCTAACCTTCATTACTCTTGGATAATCTTCATTAACAGTGACTTTTATATATGGATATGTTTTGTCATCTCTAAGCAAAACATTATATTTTGGTCTGTACTGTTTAATTAAGTTACATTCAAGTATTAACGCCTCTAACTCAGAATCAGTAATTATATACTCAAATGATGCAATATTTTCTACCATAGATCTCACTTTTGATGAGTGATTTTTAGATGATTGAAAATATTGTCTAACTCTATTCTTCAAAGAAATAGCTTTCCCGACATAAATTATTTTGTCGTTCTTGTTTTTCATTAAATAAACGCCAGGTTCGTCTGGTAGTAATTTTAATTGTTCTTGAATATCAAACATTAAAAATCTCCTTTTTCCTCATAAACTTCTATTATTCTTTATTTTTTGTCTTTAATTACATATTAATTCCTATATAATCTTTTATTTTCTGACATTTATAATTTTTTAATGTATAAGAGCATTATAAATCATATTAATTTATAATGCTCTTATTTACTATTAAATCATACCATATTTTTTTGATGTTTTTCTATCATATTACAAAATTATTTATATTAATACATATTTATTCAAAGTATTTTTTTAAAAATTGTCCCGTATATGATTTTTCTACTTTTGATACTTCTTTTGGAGTTCCTGTTGCAACTATAGTTCCCCCATTATCTCCACCTTCTGGTCCTAAATCAATTATATAATCACAACACTTAATTACATCTAAGTTATGCTCTATTACTACTATAGAGTTACCTGTATCAGCTAATCTTTGTAGAACATCTATTAATTTGTCTACATCAGCCATATGTAACCCTGTTGTCGGTTCGTCTAAAATATATAATGTTTTACCAGTAGGTCTTTTGCTTAATTCAGTTGCTAATTTAATTCTTTGTGCTTCACCACCTGATAATTGAGTAGATGGTTGACCTAATTTTATATATGAAAGACCTACATCCATTAATGTCTCTAATTTTCTTTTTATTGTAGGTATATTTTCAAAGAATTCTAGTGCCTCTTCAACATTCATATCTAATACATCAGCAATCGTCTTATCTTTATATTTAACTTGTAGAGTCTCTCTATTATATCTTTCACCCTTACATACTTCACAAGGAACATATACGTCTGGTAGGAAGTGCATTTCTATTTTTATTATTCCATCACCTTTACATGCCTCACATCTTCCACCTTTTACATTAAAACTAAATCTTCCTTTTTTATATCCTCTTGCTTTAGCTTCGTTTGTCATTGCGAATAAATCTCTTATGTGGTCAAATATTCCTGTATAAGTTGCAGGATTTGACCTAGGAGTTCTTCCTATTGGACTTTGGTCAATATTTATTATCTTATCTATATTTTCTATACCTTTTATTTCTTTATGTTTTCCTGGTTTCATTCTAGATCTGTTTACTTTGTTGGCAACACTTTTATATAGTATTTCATTTATAAGTGTACTTTTTCCTGAGCCTGAAACACCAGTTATACATACAAATTTACCTAATGGTATTTTTACATTTAGGTTTTTAAGGTTATTTTCACTTGCTTTTATTATTTCTATAAACTCTCCGTTTCCTTCTCTAACTGTTTCCGGTACATCTATAGTTCTCATTCCACTTAAGTACATACCTGTTATAGAATTCGGGTTATTTATAATTTCATCAAATGTACCTTGAGCAACTATCTCACCACCATGAACTCCTGCCCCAGGCCCTATATCTACTATATAGTCCGCAGCTCTCATAGTATCCTCGTCGTGCTCAACAACAATCAACGTATTTCCTATTCTAGTTAAGTTCTGAAGTGAGGCTATTAATTTATCATTGTCTCTTTGATGAAGACCTATACTAGGTTCGTCTAATACATAAAGAACACCTACTAAAGCAGAACCTATTTGTGTTGCAAGTCTTATACGTTGTGCTTCACCACCTGATAGTGTTCCCGCCTTTCTAGATAGATTTAAATATTCTAAACCTACATTGATTAAGAATGATGCCCTCTCGTGTATTTCTTTTAATATTTCCTGAGCAATAAATTGATTCTTTTCACTTAATTTTAAACTATCTATAAAATCTATTAATTCATTTATTGAAAGCTCTGTTACTTCAATTATATTTTTTTCTCCTACTTTAACTGATAGGACTTCCTTTTTTAGTCTATTACCTTTACATTTTGGACAAGGAGTCTCTGCCATAAATTCATCAATTTTATCCTTAGCATATTCAGAAGAAGTTTCATTATATCTTCGCTCTAAGTTTACTAAAACACCTTCAAAAGGAGCTTTATAGTGTTTTCTTCCTCCAAATTTAGAATCAAATTCAAATTCTACAATTGTGTTGTCTCTTCCGTAAAGTAACTCTTGTACAAAATCATCTGGTAATTCTTTAAATGGTGTATCTAAAGATACTCCATATATATCAGCTAAACTTCTTACCATTTTGCTATAGTAAGTATCATTACTCTTACTTACAGAACCCCATGCTGCTATTGCGCCTTGGTTTATCGATAAATCTTTATTTGGTACAACTAAATCCTCATCAACGTTTCTACGTTCACCTAAACCATTACATTCATCACAAGCACCAAATGGAGCATTAAATGAGAACATTCTTGGAGATAATTCTTCAATTCCAACTCCATGGTCAGGACATGCGAATTTAGTTGAATACAGTATTTCTTCTCCATCTATAATTTGTGCAATAACTAATCCATCTGATAATTTTATTGCTGTTTCGATTGAGTCAGAAAGTCTTCCTTCAATTCCTGGTTTTACAACTATTCTATCTACAACTACTTCTATATTGTGTTTTTTATTTTTACTTAGTTCAATCTCATCTGTAACTTCGTAATTTTCTCCATTTACTCTAACTCTTACAAATCCTTCTTTTTTTAGTCCTTCTAGTGTCTTTTTATGCGTTCCTTTTTGACCCCTAACGATAGGAGACAGTATTTGTAATTTTGTTCTTTCTGGAAATTCTAATATTTTATCCACGATTTCTTGTACTGTCATCTGGCTTATTTTATTTCCACATACAGGACAATGTACATCTCCAACTCTAGCAAATAAAAGTCTTAGGTAATCATATATTTCTGTAACTGTACCTACTGTTGATCTAGGGTTTCTTGATGTTGTCTTTTGGTCTATCGAAATTGCTGGTGAAAGACCTTCTATGTACTCTACATTTGGTTTTTCCATTTGCCCTAAAAATTGTCTAGCATATGATGAAAGACTTTCTACATATCGTCTTTGTCCTTCTGCATAAATTGTATCAAACGCTAATGATGATTTTCCTGAGCCAGATAATCCTGTAAATACAACAAATTTATTTCTAGGGATTACTAAATTCACATCTTTTAAATTGTTTTCTTTAGCACCTCTTATTATTATTTTATCTTCCATTCTATGTTCCTTTCTTTTTATTTTGAATCTATCTCTTATAATTCTTTCTAATATAAAAATTTCTAATCGATTATTTGTAAAAATATGTTTTGTATTAGTAATCTTATTTATATTTTTTATACTTTTTGCTCTAATTCTTTTATTTTATCTCTTAACTGAGCCGCTCTTTCAAATTGTAAATTAGTTGCTGCTTCCATCATTTCAGCTTGTAATTTATCTATATTAGCCTTAATTTCTTCTTTATTATCAGTTTCACTTATTCCGTAAATTTCTTCTTCCTCAGCTAATTTAAGAGTTTCTATGCTGTCTCTGATGTCTTTTTTAATTGTTTTAGGAATTATACCGTGTTCTTTATTATATTGTGACTGTATTTCTCTTCTTCTAGCTGTCTCTTCAATTGTAGCTGCCATTGAACGAGTAATCTTGTCTGCGTACATAATAACTCTACCTTCTGCATTTCTGGCAGCACGTCCAACTGTTTGTATTAACGATGTTTCTGAACGTAAGAAACCTTCTTTATCTGCATCTAAAATAGCTATTAATGATACTTCTGGTATATCTAATCCCTCTCTAAGTAAGTTTATACCTACTAATACATCAAACTTACCTAATCTTAAATCTCTTATTATTTCCGTTCTTTCTAAAGTAACGATATCTGAATGTAGGTATTTTACCTTAATTCCAATTTCTTCAAGATAATTTGTTAAATCCTCACTCATTTTTTTAGTTAAGGTAGTGATTAATACTCTCTCTCCATTTTCTATAACCTTGTTTATTTCTCCAACTAAATCGTCTATTTGATTTTCAATCGGTCTTACTTCTATAATTGGGTCAAGTAATCCTGTAGGTCTTATTATTTGTTGTGCAACTGTAGTTGAATGTTCAATTTCATAAGGACCTGGTGTCGCTGAAACAAATAATACTTGGTTTATATTTTCTTCAAACTCTTCAAAGTTTAAAGGTCTATTGTCGTATGCAGAAGGAAGTCTAAATCCATTGTCTATTAATGATTTTTTTCTAGAATGGTCTCCTGCATACATACCTCTAACTTGTGGTAGCGTAACGTGTGATTCATCTATTATCAACAAGAAATCATCTGGAAAGAAGTTCATAAGTGTATATGGCTTTTCTCCTGCTTTTCTGCCTGTAATATGTCTTGAATAGTTTTCTATACCTTGGCAGAATCCTATTTCTTTAAGCATTTCTATATCATATTTTGTTCTTTGTTCTATCCTTTGTGCTTCAAGCAACTGGTCATTATCTTTAAATTCTTGAACAACATCTGATAATTCTTTTTCTATTGCTTTTACTGCCTCTTCAATTCTTTCTGGAGTAGTAACGTAATGTGATGCTGGGAATATAGCAGTGTATTTTCTTGTTCCTACGATTTTTCCAGTAACATAATCAATTTCTGTTATTCTATCTATTTCATCGCCGAAGAATTCTACTCTAATAGCTCTTTCATCATTACTTACAGGGAAAATCTCGACAACATCTCCCCTTACTCTAAATGTTCCTCTTACAAAATTTATATCGTTTCTTTCGTATTGTATATCTATTAATTTTTTAATTATTTCATCTCTTTCAACTTCCATACCTACCCTTAGAGATAACATCAAATCTTTATAATCCTTTGGATCCCCTATACCATATATGCATGATACAGAAGATACGATTATAGTGTCTTTTCTCTCTAAAATTGATGCTGTAGCAGAGTGGCGCAATTTGTCTATTTCATCATTTATGCTAGCATCTTTTTCTATGTATGTATCGCTGTGGGCAACGTATGCCTCTGGTTGATAATAATCATAATAACTTACAAAATACTCAACTGCATTATCAGGGAAGAATTCTTTAAATTCACTATAAAGCTGTGCAGCCAATGTTTTATTGTGTGCTAATATAAGAGTAGGCTTTTTAACCTCTTGTATTATATTTGCCATTGTAAATGTCTTACCTGAACCTGTAACCCCTAATAAAGTCGAAAATTTTTCATCATGATTTATGGCATTTACTATTTCTCTAATAGCCTCAGGTTGGTCACCTGTAGGTTTAAAGTCAGATTTTATTTTAAAATCCATAATATCACCTAACCTTTCCCGAACATTAGTTCTATTTCCATTATACCTATTATAAATAGTACTGTTAGGGCTTTATTTATCCATAAATTTGGTTCTTGTTTTAATTGTTTATTA
>NZ_JADPET010000007.1 GCF_015667935.1 Clostridium sp. 1001270J_160509_D11
AAGATTCGCTATAAGAGAAGGTGGTAGAACAGTAGCATCTGGTGTTGTAGCATCTATAATAGAATAATCTATAATAGATTAATTAATTTTTCAAAATACGCATAATAAAATAAACAATTGAGGGGAGGGCTTAGGTTTTCCCCTTTTTATTTTAAGGAAATAATTTTAAGTTGTTGACAATATAATTTAAAGATTGTATACTGAATAAGGCTTTTAAATTACAAATAAAGTTTCTTCTGAACTTAAGATTTAGCAAAAGATTTGGTAAAAAAAATAAACTAAATAAATTAAAAAAAGTCTTGAAAAACTAAGAAGAATAATATAAAATATAATAGTGTGCTTGAGAGATACGAAAAACAAAATCCAAATTTAATTATTATATCGTTTAAATTTTAGGTTTAAGTTTACAGAACACCCGGAACTGTGTATCGGTATTAATGATTAAGTTTAAATGTTAAAAAAGGAGGGAAACAAAAATGGCTAAAAATGAAAAAATAAGAATAAGATTAAAGTCATATGATCACAAATTATTAGATTTTTCAGCTGGAAAAATAGTTGAAACTGCTAAAAAAGCTGGATCACAAGTTTCAGGACCTGTGCCACTACCAACTGAAAAACAAGTTGTGACAATATTAAGAGCTGTTCACAAATATAAAGATTCTAGAGAACAGTTCGAAATAAGAACTCATAAGAGATTAATAGACATAACTAGTCCAACACCTAAAACTGTAGACTCATTAATGAGATTAGATTTACCAGCTGGTGTAGACATAGAAATAAAATTATAATATCTACATTATAATATAAAACACCTAAGATACGGTCCTATAAGGTAGTTATCTTAGAATGATTACCGCTTTTGGTAATCCGCTGTAAGAATTATAGGAGGTGCTAATATGAAAGGAATATTAGGAAAAAAAATAGGTATGACTCAAATATTCACTGAACATGGTGAAGTAATACCTGTAACAGTAGTTGAAGCAGGTCCAGTAGTTGTTACTCAAGTTAAAACAACTGAAAATGATGGATACACTGCTATACAAGTTGGTTTCGGAGATGCTAAAGAAAAATCTTTAAACAAACCACAAAAAGGTCACTTAGCTGCTGCTAACACATTAAAAAAACATTTAAAAGAATTTAGAGTAGACTCTGTAGAAGGATATACAGTTGGACAAGAAATAAAAGCTGATTTATTCGCTGCAGGTGAATTAATAGATGTTACTGGAATAAGTAAAGGTAAAGGATTCCAAGGTCCAATAAAAAGACATGGACAATCAAGAGGTCCTGAAACTCACGGTTCTAGATACCACAGAAGACCAGGTTCAATGGGAGCTTGTTCTTACCCAGGTAGAGTTTTCAAAAACAAAAAATTAGCTGGACACATGGGTAGCGTTAAAGTTACAGTTCAAAACTTAGAAGTAGTAAGAGTTGACGCTGACAAAAACTTTATATTAGTAAAAGGTGCTATACCAGGAGCTAAAGGTTCAGTAGTAACAATAAAAGAAGCAGTTAAAGCTTCTAAATAATTGACTAACCTAAGAAAGGAGGAATCACAATGCCAAAATTAAACGTATTAAATATACAAGGACAAAATGTTGGTGAAATAGAATTATCAGATGCTGTATTCGGTGTTGAAGTGAATGAGCATGTATTATACGAAGTTGTAAAAAACCAACTTGCTAATAAAAGACAAGGTACTCAATCTGCTAAAACTAGAGCAGAAGTTAGAGGTGGCGGAAGAAAACCTTGGAGACAAAAAGGAACAGGTAGAGCTAGACAAGGTTCTATAAGAGCTGTACAATGGATAGGTGGAGGAGTTGCTTTCGCACCAAAACCAAGAAGCTACAGATACACATTACCAAAGAAAGTTAGAAGATTAGCTATGAAGAGTGCTTTAACTTCTAAAGTTCAAGCTAACGAAATGATAGTATTAGATGCTTTAACAATGGAAGCACCTAAAACTAAAGAGTTCGCTACAATATTAAAAAATGTAAATGCTGCTAAAAAAGCTTTAGTAGTAATGGCTGAAAAGAACGAAAACGTAATAAAATCAGCTGCTAATATACCAAACGTTGAAACTGCATTAGTTAACACTATAAATGTTTATGACATATTAAAATATGATTCATTCATAATAACTACTGATGCTGTTAAAAAAGTGGAGGAGGTGTACGCATAAAATGACTAATCCACATGATATAGTTATAAGACCAATAGTTACTGAACAAAGTATGGCTGACATGGCTGACAAAAAATACACTTTTGTAGTTCAAAAAGGAGCTAACAAAACTGAAATAAAAAAAGCAGTAGAATCAATATTCGGAGTAGATGTAGAAAAAGTTAATACATTAAACTACGATGGAAAAGTTAAAAGAATGGGTAGAAGCATAGGAAAAACTGCTAGCTACAAAAAAGCAGTAGTTAAATTAACTGCTGAAAGTAAAGAAATAGAATTTTTCCAAGGTATGTAATACTTAAGAAATAAAGGAGGGAAAATAAGATGGCTATTAAAAAATTTAAACCAACTTCTCCTGCCTTAAGAGAAAT
Organism: Clostridium sp. 1001270J_160509_D11; assembly: GCF_015667935.1. Classification (GTDB taxonomy): domain Bacteria; phylum Bacillota; class Clostridia; order Peptostreptococcales; family Peptostreptococcaceae; genus Intestinibacter. The sequence continues at coordinate 2,548 of NZ_JADPET010000007.1, forward strand.
GACAGTTTTTATATCTGATGAAGTTACAACTAACCAACCAGAAAAATCTCTTTTAGTACCTTTAAAGAAGAATTCTGGGAGAAACGTTCACGGAAAAATAACTGTTCGTCACAGAGGTGGAGGAAACAGAAGAAAATACAGAATAATAGATTTTAAAAGAAATAAAGATGGTATTCCAGCAAAAGTTGCTACAATAGAATACGATCCAAACAGAACTGCTAATATAGCATTATTAAACTACGCAGATGGTGAGAAAAGATATATACTTGCTCCAGTAGGTATAAAAGTAGGAGATACTTTATTATCTGGACCAACTGCTGATATAAAACCAGGTAATGCATTAGCATTAAAAAACATGCCAGTAGGTACTGTAGTTCACAACATAGAGTTAAAAGCTGGAAAAGGCGCTCAATTAGTTAGATCTGCAGGTGTTTCAGCTCAATTAATGGCTAAAGAAGGAAACAAAGCATTATTAAGATTACCATCTGGTGAAATGAGATATGTATCAATAGAATGTAAAGCTACTATAGGACAAGTAGGTAACGTAGAACACGCTAACGAAACTATAGGTAAAGCAGGTAGAAAAAGACATATGGGTATCAGACCTACAGTAAGAGGTTCTGTAATGAACCCTAACGACCATCCACACGGTGGTGGGGAAGGTAGATCTCCAATAGGTAGACCATCTCCAGTAACTCCATGGGGTAAACCAGCTCTTGGATACAAAACTAGAAAGAAAAATAAAGCATCTAATAAATTAATAGTTTCAAGAAGAACTAAATAGTAGATGACGAAACAATAGATTTTAAATAGAAATTTATTTTACTCGGGAAGGAGGAAATTAAATGTCAAGATCAACTAAAAAAGGACCTTTTGTTCACCCTAGACTTCTTAAAAAAATAGAAGCTATGAACGAAAGCGGAAGCAAAGAAGTTATAAAAACTTGGTCAAGAAGTTCAACTATATTCCCTCAAATGGTAGAGCACACTATAGCTGTACATGACGGAAGAAGACATATTCCTGTATATATAACAGAAGATATGGTAGGACACAAATTAGGAGAATTTGTTCCAACAAGAACTTTCAAAGGTCACAAAGATGACGAAAAAGGAAATAAGAGAAAATAATTAAATCCTGACTAGGAAAGGAGGAAGAACGATGGAAGCAAGATCAATCGCAAAATATGTACGTGTATCTCCAAGAAAAGCAGGTCAAGTATGCTCTCTTGTAAGAGGTAAAAACGTTGATGAAGCTTTAGCAATATTAAAATTCACTCCTAGAGGAGCAGCTGATATAATAGCTAAAGTAGTAAAATCAGCAAAAGCTAATGCTGAAAATAACCATGAAATGGATGCAGATAAATTATACGTAGCATCAATAGTTGCTAATCAAGGACCAACAATAAAAAGATTTATGCCTAGAGCACAAGGTCGTGCAACTATGATAAGAAAAAGAACTTCTCACATAGAGGTTGTTTTAAAAGAAAGACAATAAGAGATAGGAGGGAAATAAATGGGACAAAAGGTTAACCCACACGGACTAAGAGTCGGTGTTATAAAAGATTGGGATTCAAGATGGTTCACTACTGATAAAAAAGAGTTCGGAAGTTTATTATTAGAAGACCACCAAATAAGAACATTCTTAAAAGAAAGATTATACGTTGCTGGTGTTGCTAAAATAGAAATAGAAAGATCAGCAAACAAAATAAGAATAGATCTTCATGTTGCTAAACCAGGTGTGGTTATAGGTGCAGCTGGAGCTAAAATAGAAGCTTTAAAAGCTGAATTAGAAAAAATGACTAAGAAAACTGTTATAGTTAATATAATAGAAGTTAAAGGAATAGACAGAAATGCTCAATTAGTAGCTGAAAACATAGCATTAGCTATCGAAAGAAGGGTAGCTTTCAGAAGAGCTATGAAACAAGCTGTACAAAGAGCTTTAAAATCTGGTGCAAAAGGTATAAAAGTTGCTGCATCTGGTAGATTAGGTGGAGCAGAAATGGCTAGAACTGAAGGTTATAGCGAAGGAAATGTACCTCTTCAAACTTTAAGATCTGATATAGATTACGGTTTCGCAGAAGCTGATACTACTTATGGTAAAATAGGTATAAAAGTTTGGATATGCAATGGGGAAGTATTACCAACTAGAAATGGTGTAAACCCTAGAGAAGAAAGAAAAGACAACAGAAGAGACAGAAGAGATAACAAGAGAAGAGATAACAGAAGAGATAACAATAGAAGAAATTCTAGAGGAAACGATAGAGCTAGAGGACAAAGACCTCAAAGATCTGAAAAAAATAATTAATCAAAGTTAGCTTCAAGGAAGGAGGAGAAATCTCATGTTAATGCCAAAGAGAGTAAAACGTCGTAGAGTTCATAGAGGAAGAATGACTGGAAAGGCTCAAAAAGGTAACACAGTTACTTACGGAGAATACGGACTAGTTGCTTTAGAACCATCTTGGATAACTTCTAATCAAATAGAAGCTGCCAGAATCGCGATGACAAGATATATAAAAAGAGGCGGGAAAGTTTGGATAAAAATATTCCCTCATAAACCAGTAACAAGAAAACCAGCTGAAACTCGTATGGGTGCTGGGAAAGGTTCTCCAGAATATTGGGTAGCCGTAGTTAAACCAGGAAGAGTAATGTTTGAGTTAGCAGGTGTTCCTGAAGAAAAAGCTAGAGAAGCAATGAGACTAGCAGCTCACAAACTTCCTATAAAATGTAAATTTGTGAAAAAAGAAGATTTAGATGTAAAGGGTGGTGAATAGGATGAAAGCTAAAGAGTTAAGAGATTTAAAAAGCGAAGAGCTAATAGTTAAATTAAATGACTTCAAAAGTGAATTATTTAGCTTAAGATTCCAATTAGCTACTGGTCAATTAGAAAATACAGCAAGAATAAAAATGGTTAAAAAAGATATTGCAAGAGTTAAAACTATCCTTGCTGAAAGAAAGTTAAACGAAACTAGAGCTTAATTTGGAAAGGAGGCTTTTAAACATGGAAAGAGGAAGAAGAAAAGTAAGAATAGGCCGTGTTGTAAGTAATAAAATGGACAAAACAATAGTTGTTGCTGTTGAAGATTTCGTACGTCATGAATTATACAACAAACCTGTTAAAAGAACTAAAAAGTTTAAGGCACACGACGAAAATAACGAATGTAGAATCGGAGATAGAGTAAAAATAATGGAAACTAGACCTTTATCAAAAGATAAAAGATTTAGACTAGTTGAAGTTGTTGAAAAAGTTAAGTAGTTTTTTTGAAAAGGAGGGATTACTATGGTACAACAAGAGACACGCTTAAAAGTTGCTGACAATTCTGGTGCAAAAGAATTACTATGTATACGTGTACTAGGCGGAAGTAAAAGAAAATATGGTAACGTAGGTGACGTAATAGTTGCTACAGTTAAAAGTGCAACACCTGGTGGAGTTGTAAAAAAAGGAAAAGTAGTTAAAGCTGTTATAGTAAGAAGTAAAAAAGGCATTAAACGTAATGACGGAAGTTATATAGCGTTCGATGAAAATGCTGCAGTTATAATAAAAGATGATAAAACTCCAGTAGGAACTCGTATATTCGGGCCTGTTGCTAGAGAGTTAAGAGATCATGAATTCATGAAAATAGTTTCTCTTGCTCCAGAAGTACTATAATAAGGAGGTGCAATAGGAGACATGATGCGCGTTAAGAAAGATGACACAGTTGTAGTTATAGCTGGTAAAGATAAAGGTAAAAAAGGTAAAGTTGTTGCTGTTTTACCAAAACAAAACAGAGTAGTTGTTGAAGGTGTTAACATAATGACTAAACACCAAAAACCAACTGCAGTTAATCCACAAGGTGGAATAATAAACAAAGAAGCTCCAATTCATATATCTAACGTAATGCCACTTGATCCAGAAACTGGAAAAGGAACTAGAGTTAGATTCGAAATGAAAGATGGAAAAAAAGTAAGAGTAGCAGTTAAGAGCGGAAAAGAAATATAATACAATATAACTCGAAAGGAGGGACCGTAAATGACTTCTAGATTACAAGAAAAATACATGAAAGAAGTTGCTCCTGCGTTAATGGAGAAATTTAATTACAAAAACGTAATGGAAATACCTAAAATAGATAAAATAGTTATCAACATGGGTATAGGTGACGCTAAAGAAAATCCAAAAGGATTAGAAAAAGCTGTTGAAGAAATGGAACTTATAGCAGGTCAAAAACCAGTTATAACAAGAGCTAAAAAATCAGTAGCTAACTTCAAATTAAGAGAAGGTATGCCAATAGGTGCAAAAGTTACTTTAAGACAAGATAAAATGTACTATTTCATGGATAAATTAGTATCAGTTACTTTACCAAGAGTTAGAGACTTCAGAGGTATAAATCCAAATGCTTTTGATGGTAGAGGAAACTATGCTTTAGGAATAAAAGAACAATTAATATTCCCAGAAATAGAGTATGATAAAGTAGACAAAGTAAGAGGAATGGATATAATATTCGTTACTACAGCTAAATCAGATGAGGAAGCTAGAGAATTACTAAAATTATTAGGAATGCCATTTTCAAAATAATAAAAAGGAGGGATTCCAGTGGCTAGAAAAGCAATGGTTGTAAAACAACAAAAGAAACAAAAATATAAAACTAGAGAATACACTAGATGTTCTATATGTGGTAGACCACATTCAGTTTTAAGAAGCTTTGGTATATGCCGTATATGCTTTAGAGAATTAGCTTACAAAGGACAAATACCTGGTGTAAGAAAAGCAAGTTGGTAGAATTTGCCCAAATATGAAAGGAGGTTTTCAATATGACAATGACAGATCCAATTGCAGATATGCTTACTCGTATAAGAAATGCAAATACTGTTAAGCATGAAACTGTTGATGTTCCAGCTTCTAACATAAAGAAAGAAATAGTAAGAATCTTATTAGAAGAAGGTTTCGTTAGAGGTTATGATGTTATAGAAGATGAAAAACAAGGAATAATAAGAATACAATTAAAGTACGGACAAGCAGGAGAGAGAGTTATACAAGGTATAAAAAGAATCTCTAAACCTGGTATGAGAGTTTATACAAACGCTTATGAAATACCTAAAGTATTAAACGGATTAGGTATATCAATAATATCTACTTCAAAAGGGATATTAACTGATAAACAAGCAAGAAAAGAAAATGTTGGTGGAGAAGTTATCTGCTACGTTTGGTAATAATATTAAAGGAAGCAAGGAGGTGTAACTATGTCAAGAATAGGTTTAAAACCAATAACAGTACCTGCAGGTGTAGAAGTTACTATAGCTGAAGGTAACCACGTTACTGTAAAAGGACCAAAAGGTACTTTAGAAAAACAGTTCGACGCTGCTTTAACAATAACTAAAGAAGGCGACGTTATAACAGTTGCTAGACCAACAAACAACAAACAACATAGATCATTACACGGATTAACTAGAACGTTAATAAACAATATGATAACTGGTGTTAATGCTGGTTTCGAAAAGAAATTAGAATTAGTTGGTGTTGGATACAGAGCACAAAAACAAGGAAATAAATTAGTTATGAACTTAGGATTCTCACATCCAGTAGAAATGGAAGATCCAGAAGGTATAACTGTAGAAGTTCCAAATCAAACTGAATTAGTAGTAAAAGGTATAGACAAACAATTAGTTGGTAACTACGCTGCTAAAATAAGAGATTGGAGAAAACCAGAACCATACAAAGGTAAAGGTATAAAATACGCTGGTGAATATATAAGACGTAAAGAAGGTAAAACTGGTAAAAAATAGGTAGAACCTAAAGTTTAACCAAAATAAAGTTGAACCAAATATAAGGTTGAAAGGAGTGAGCTCAGTGTTAAAGAAAGCTGATAAAAACGCTAAAAGACTTCAAAGACATAAGAGAGTTCGTAGAAAAGTGTTCGGAACACCTCAAAGACCAAGATTATGTGTATTTAGAAGTTCAAACAATATATATGCTCAAATAATAGATGACACAAATAGAGTAACTCTTGTTGCTGCATCTTCATTAGATGAAGCTGTTAAGGGTGCTGTTAATCATACAGGAAATAAAGAAGCAGCTAAATTAGTTGGCGAAATGGTAGCTAAAAAAGCTGTTGAAAAAGGAATCACTGAAGTAGTATTCGACAGAGGCGGATATATATATCATGGAAGAATAAAAGAATTAGCTGAAGGTGCAAGAGAAGCTGGTCTTAAATTCTAATAAAAGAGGAGGGAAGAAGGCATGCGTCGTAAACTTATAGATGCTAGACAACTAGACTTACAAGAAAGAGTTGTTGAGGTAAGACGTGTTACTAAAGTTGTTAAAGGTGGTAGAAACTTTAGATTCGCAGCTTTAGTAGTAGTTGGAGATGAAAACGGACACGTTGGTATAGGTACTGGAAAAGCAATGGAAGTTCCAGATGCTATAAAAAAAGCAGCAGAAGATGCTAAAAAGAATCTTATCAGAGTACCAATAGTTGGTACAACTATTCCTCACGAAGTAATCGGACACTTCGGTGCTGGGAAAATAATAATAATGCCTGCTCAAGAAGGTACAGGAATCATCGCTGGTGGTGCTGCAAGAACTGTATTAGAATTATCAGGATTAAAAGATGTTAGAGCTAAATCTTTAGGATCTAAAAATCCAAGAAATATGGTTAATGCTGCTATAGAAGGATTAAGTTCTTTAAAAACAGCTGAAGATGTAGCTAGACTTAGAGGTAAAAAAGTAGAAGATCTTTTAGGATAAGGAGGTAGTGTGAAATGGCTAAATTACAAATAAAATTAGTTAGAAGTACAATAGGGACTACTCCTAAACAAAAAAAGAATGTTGAAGCTTTAGGATTAAGAAGAAGAGAACAAGTAGTTGTTAAAGAAGATAATGCCCAAATGAGAGGTATGATCGCAAAAGTTGCTCACTTAGTTGAAGTAACTGAAATAGCTGAATAATAATAGATAAGGAATAAAGAAGGAGGTGCAATCCATGAAACTACATGAGTTAAAACCTGCTCAAGGTGCAGTAAAATCTAGAAAAAGATTAGGTAGAGGTACTGCTACAGGTCAAGGTAAAACTGCAGGACGTGGACAAAAAGGTCAAAAATCTCGTTCAGGCGGTGGAGTAAGAGTTGGATTCGAAGGTGGACAAATGCCACTAGCTAGAAGACTTCCTAAGAGAGGTTTCAAAAATCCATTCAGAAAAATATACACAGAAGTTAACGTTGAACTTTTAAATAGATTTGAAAATGGTACAGAAATAACTGCAGAATTATTAAAATCTACAGGTGCTATAAGTAAAATAGAAAAAGACGGAGTAAAAATATTAGGAGAAGGAACTCTTGAGAAAGCTGTAACAGTTAAAGCTGCTAAGTTCACTGCTTCAGCTCAAGAAAAAATCGAAAAAGCTGGAGGAAAAGCAGAATTAGTATAATATCTGTTCTTTCAAAAGTTACAGGTGGGTGATATTACGTGCTATCAAAGATAAAACAATCTTGGAAAGTAAAAGATGTAAGAAGAAGAATCTTATATACCCTAATGATGATTCTAATATTTAGAATAGGTACCACAATACCAGTTCCTGATGTAAACACAAGTATTATTAGTAATTTAGTAAGTGGTAATAGCTTACTAGCTCTATATAATATGTTCACAGGAGGAGCATTTAGTAACTTTACACTATTTGCTCTAGGTATAGGGCCTTATATCACTGCTTCAATCATAATACAACTTTTAACAGTAGGTTTCGACAGTTTGAAAGAACTTCAGAAATCTGGTGAAGAAGGTAGAAAGAAGATGAATATGTACACTAAATATACAGCATTAGTATTAGCAATAATACAAGCGGTAGGTATAACTCTAGGGGTTATAAAGAGTGCATTGACATCTGACAGTATTTTCTCTATTGCTACAGTTATCATGACATTAGTTTCAGCAAGTATGATATTAATGTGGATGGGTGATAGAATAACTGAAAAAGGACTAGGAAACGGAAGTTCTATCATTATATTTGTTGGTATTATCTCAAGAATACCTTCAGATTTAATAAGTGTAGTAAAATCAGTTCAATCTGGTACATTAGTATTATGGTTAGCTATAGTATTAGCTGTAATAATGTTAGTAACTATCGCTTTAGTTACATTTATTAACGAGGCGGTAAGAAAAATACCAGTACAATATGCTAAAAAAGTTGTTGGAAGAAAGTTATATGGAGGTCAAAACTCTCATATACCAATGAAAGTAAATCAATCAGGGGTTATGCCAATAATCTTTGCTAGTTCACTTTTAGCATTTCCACAAACAATAGCATTATTTATGGGCAAAAATGCCCAAAATTTTGTTTCCACTTACTTAAGCACATCTGGTGATATAGGATTTTGGATTTATAGATCACTAGAAGTTCTATTAATAGTATTTTTCTCTTATTTTTATACTACAATATCATTCAATGTGGACGATATTGCTGAAAATATGAAAAATAATGGTGGATTCATACCAGGAATAAGACCTGGTAGACCTACAGTAGATTACTTAAGCAAAATACTATCTAGAATAACTCTTGCGGGAGCTTTATTCTTAGCAGTAATAGCAATGATACCAGCATTCACAGTACACTTTATGAGTGTAAACATGAGTTTAGCAGGTACATCAATACTAATCGTTGTAGGGGTAGCACTTGAGCTTAAGAGACAGTTAGAGTCACACCTAGTTATGAGAAGTTATCAAGGATTTTTAAAATAAATTGGAGATGATTAAATGAGACTAATATTATTAGGACCTCCTGGTGCTGGAAAAGGAACTCAAGCAGCAGGGATAGTTGAAAAATACAAAATACCTCATATATCAACAGGAGATATATTTAGACAAAATATAAAAGAGGGAACAGACCTTGGAAAGAAAGCTAAAGAATATATGGATCAAGGTTTATTAGTTCCAGACGAACTAACAGTTGGTCTAGTAACTGATAGAATATCACAACCTGATTGTGGTAATGGATTCATGTTAGATGGATTTCCAAGAAATGTATCTCAAGCAGTACAATTAGATGCATTTCTAAAAGAACATGGTATTGCTTTAGATAAAGTAATAAATATAGAAGTTGATAAAGAAAAGTTAGTTGCAAGAGCTGTAGGTAGAAGAATCTGTAAATCTTGTGGTGCTACTTATCATATAGAATTTAACCCATCTAAAGAAGAAGGCGTTTGTGATATATGTAAAGGAGAACTTTATCAAAGAGCCGACGATAATGAAGAGACAGTTTCAAAAAGAATACAAGTTTACTTAGATGAAACTAAACCATTAGCTGATTATTATTCTAAAGTTGGAATAATAGCAGATATAGATGGTCAACAATCTATAGACAAAGTATTCAACGATATAGTTTCTGCATTAGAAGGCAAATAGATAATGATCAACTTAAAATCTAAAGAAGAAATAGAAATCATGAGAGAGGCAGGCAAAATTGTCGCCGAAACTCATGAATTATTAAAGTCAGCTATAATTCCGGGGGTATCAACTCTAGAGTTAGATACAATAGCTGAAGAGAATATAAGAAAATATAATGCAGTACCATCTTTTAAAGGCTATGGAGGATTCAAAGGAAGTATCTGTGCATCTATCAATAATGAAGTTGTACATGGTATTCCAGGAAACAAAATAGTAAAAGAGGGAGACATTATAAGTATTGATATAGGAGCCTATTATAAAGGATATCATGGTGATGCTGCAAAAACGCACGCTGTCGGTGTAATATCTGAAGACAATAGGAAGTTAATAGAAGTAACACGTCAAAGCTTCTATGAAGGAATAAAGTTTGCAAAAATCGGATACAGACTTTCGGACATCTCACACGCAATACAAACATATGTTGAAAAGAATGGCTTTTCAGTAGTTAGGGACTTGGTTGGTCATGGAGTAGGCACACATCTTCATGAACCACCTGATGTACCTAATTATGGGAAACCAGGAAAAGGACCAAAATTAAAGGCTGGAATGGTTTTAGCTATAGAGCCAATGGTGAATATGGGCAAATTCAATGTCAAATGTCTATCAGATGGATGGACTATTGTTACAATCGATGGGAAAAATTCAGCACACTATGAACATACGATAGTAATTACAGAAAATGAGCCAATTTTGCTAACAAGTCTTTAAATTTAGTCAAATAAATGATATTATAAATAATGCAGGTTTTGAACCTGCTGACATTAAAGTTAAGCACTTGAGTTTAAATTACTTTCAAAAAAGTAATAAAATAGTATAAAATTGTTAATGATACTTTTTAAGAGCTAACTTAATTAAGTCGATTTGCTGACTTATTGAATGGAGGGCTGGTTGTTTAATGGCCAAAAAAGATGTAATAGAATTTGAAGGTACAGTTGTAGAAAACTTACCAAATGCTATGTTTAAAGTTAAATTAGAAAATGGACATGAAGTATTATGCCATTTATCTGGTAAGCTAAGAATGAACTTCATAAGAATTCTTGAAGGTGATAAGGTTAAAATAGAACTTTCACCTTATGATCTTACAAGAGGAAGAATCACTTGGCGTAAGAAGTAGACTAGCGTATAGTCTAAGGAGGGATTAATAATGAAGGTAAGACCATCAGTAAAACCAATGTGTGAAAAATGTAAGATAATCAAAAGAAAAGGTAAAGTAATGGTTATCTGCGAAAATCCAAAGCACAAACAAAAACAAGGATAATATAAAAAATGATAGCATTTACAGTTGTTTTATGCTATAATAGAGAACTGTGATGTTAACAAAAATTGTTAAAAAATAACGAAAAAATAGATACGAAAATATGTAAAAGACTCGGTTTTTTACAGAAAACTAATGTAGGAGGTGCAACTATGGCAAGAATCGCTGGGGTAGATTTACCTAACGAAAAGAGAGCGGAAATAGGCTTAACTTATATATATGGTATAGGTAGAGCAACTGCTAATGAAATATTAGCTAAAGCTGAGATAAATCCTGATACAAGAATAAAAGATTTATCAGAAGAAGAAGTTAATACATTAAGAAGAATCATAGATAATGATTTCTTAGTTGAAGGTGACTTAAGAAGAGAAATCGCATTAAACATAAAAAGATTAAGAGATATAAAATGTTACAGAGGTATAAGACATGCTAAAGGATTACCTCTAAGAGGACAAAAAACTAAGACTAATGCTAGAACTAGAAAAGGTCCTAGAAAAACTGTATCTCGTAAAAAGAAAAAATAATAAATAGATAGGAGGGAAATCGAGAAATGGCTAAACCAAAAAAGAAAGCAACACGTGTAAGAAGAAGAGAACGTAAAAATATAGATCGTGGACATGCACATATACAATCAACTTTTAATAATACAATAGTTACTTTAACTGACGTTCATGGAAATGCTATATCATGGGCATCTTCAGGACAATTAGGATTTAAAGGATCAAGAAAATCAACTCCATTTGCTTCTCAAATGGCTGCAGAAACTGCTGCTAAAGCTGCGATGGAACACGGTTTAAAAAGCGTAGAAGTATTTGTTAAAGGACCAGGTTCTGGTAGAGAAGCTGCTATAAGAGCTTTACAAGCTACAGGACTTGAAGTAACAATGATAAAAGACGTCACTCCAATACCACACAATGGATGTAGACCACCAAAAAGAAGAAGAGTATAATCATAGGAGGTATAGACAATGGCAAGATATACTGGTGCATCATGTAGACAATGCCGTAGAGAAGGAATGAAATTATTCCTTAAAGGTGATAGATGTTATACAGATAAATGTGCTGTAGTTAAAAGAAACTATGCTCCTGGGCAACACGGACAAGGGAGAAAGAAACTTTCTAACTATGGATTACAATTAAGAGAAAAACAAAAAGTTAAAAGAATATACGGAGTTTTAGAAACTCAATTCAGAAATTTATATGAACGTGCAGAAAAAATGTCAGGTAAAACTGGTGAAAACTTATTATGTCTATTAGAAGAAAGATTAGACAACGTAGTTTTCAGAATGGGATTAGCTAACTCTAGAAAAGAAGCTAGACAATTAGTTACTCATGCACACTTTACTTTAAACGGTAAAAAAGTAGATATACCATCATTAACTGTTAAAGTTGGAGATGTTATAGCTGTTAAAGAAACTTCTAAATCATCAGCTAAATTCAAAGCTCTAGTTGAAGCAAACAAAGTTGCTCCAAACTGGTTAGATGTAAACTTAGAAGAAATGTCTGCTAAAGTAGTTGCATTACCAACTAGAGAAGATATAGATATCGAAATAGCAGAACACTTAATCATAGAACTTTATTCAAAATAATAAGCAGTTTTTAAAAATAATTTTAAAATTGTTTACCCTCAGTGGATTAACAAATTTTAAGGAGGGTTTAGTCCATGATAGAAATAGAAAAACCAAAAGTAGATATAGTTGAGCTTAGCGAAGACTATAGATATGGAAAATTCGTAGTGGAACCTCTAGAGAGAGGCTACGGAATAACTATAGGGAATGCCCTAAGAAGAATATTATTATCATCTTTACCAGGTGTAGCAGTACACTCTATAAAAATAGACGGAGTGTTACATGAGTTCTCTACAATACCAGGTGTAAAAGAAGATGTTACTGAAATAATATTAGCATTAAAAGAACTTTCAGCTACTATTGATGGTGAAGGAAGTAGAACACTTAAAATAGAAGCTCAAGGTCCATGCTCTATCAAAGGATCTGACATAATATGTCCTCCAGACGTTGAAATATTAAGTAAAGATTTACACATCGCTACTTTAGATGATAATGCTAAACTTAATATGGAAATATATGTTGATAAAGGTAGAGGATATGTACCAGCAGAAGAAAATAAAACAGACAATATGCCTATAGGTGTATTACCTGTTGATTCGATATATACTCCCGTTGAAAAAGTTAGCTACCATGTAGAGAATACAAGAGTTGGTCAAAAATCAGATTATGATAAATTAACTCTAGAAGTTATGACTAATGGAAGTATAAATCCTCAAGAAGGAATATCTCTAGCTGCTAAAGTACTTGTTGAGCATTTAAATCTATTCATAGATTTAACTGAACACGTAAGTAACGTAGAAATAATGGTAGAAAAAGAAGAAGATCAAAAAGAAAAAGTTTTAGAAATGACTATAGAAGAATTAGATTTATCAGTTAGATCTTATAACTGTTTAAAAAGAGCGGGAATAAACACAGTTGAAGAATTAGCTAATAAGTCTGAAGATGATATGATGAAGGTTAGAAACCTTGGTAAAAAATCATTAGAAGAAGTAATTCAAAAACTAGAAGAACTTGGATTAGGTCTTAAACCAAGCGAAGAATAATCGACAAAGGAGGGATTGACATGGCTACTTATCGTAAATTAGGTCGTGTGACTTCACACAGAAATCTTATGTTAAGAAACTTAGTAACTGACTTACTAAGAAATGGTAGAATAGAAACTACTGTAACTAGAGCTAAAGAAACTCGTAGAATGGCAGAAAAAATGATAACTCTTGCTAAAAGAGGAGATTTACATGCTAGAAGACAAGTTTTAGCTTACGTTATGGATGAAACTGTTGTAAACAACTTATTCACTGATTTAGCTCCAAAATATGCTGAAAGAAACGGTGGATACACTAGAATAATCAAAAAAGGGCCAAGAAGAGGCGACGCTGCTGAAATGGCATTTATAGAATTAGTATAGTAAATAATAGTTTTATATAGATAAACCCATACTGTTTAGTATGGGTTTTATTTTTTTATACAATAAAATATGAATAGATAGGTTTATACTATGTATATATTAAGTATATAAAATATTTTAATTGTATCCGTAAGAAACAAAAAATATGGAAATACTTTCAAATTAACAGCAATATTTTTAAATTTTTATGGCTAAACTATGTTATAATAATAAACTGTATAAGTTTTTAAACTACTGCTTTATAAAGGAGTATATGAGATGGAAAATATAATAAATGTAAAGGATATGACCTTTGAATATGTAACGATAGATTCTAAATTTAAAGCAATAGATGATTTGAGCTTAGAAGTAAAACAAGGTGAATTTGTTGCAATAATAGGTCATAATGGATCAGGTAAATCAACTTTATCTAAAAATTTAAATGCAATTTTAGTACCAACTCAAGGTGATATTTATATCGATGGTATGAATACAAAAGATGAGTCAAAACTGTGGAATATTAGACAAACTGCAGGAATGGTATTCCAAAATCCAGATAACCAAATAGTAGCAACAATAGTAGAAGAAGATGTTGCGTTTGGTCCAGAAAATCTTGGTGTAGAGCCAACATTAATCAGAGAAAGAGTTGAAGATGCTCTAAAAAGTGTTGGTATTTATGAATTAAAGGATAGACAACCTCATTTATTATCAGGTGGTCAAAAACAAAGGGTTGCAATAGCAGGTATTATAGCTATGAGACCTAAATGTATTATATTTGATGAAGCTACAGCAATGTTAGACCCATCAGGTAGAAAAGAAGTTATGAACGTAATAAAAAAATTAAATAAAGAAGAGAATATTACAACTTTACATATAACCCATTATATGGAAGAAGCTGTCCAAGCTGATAGAGTAGTTGTTGTAGACAAAGGTAAAAAACTATTAGAAGGGACTCCAAAAGAGGTATTTAAAAATGTAGATTTATTAAAGGAAATAGGTCTAGATGTACCTTATATGACAGAACTAGCTAGCCTTTTAAGAGAAGAAGGACTAGATTTAGATGATGACATATTAACAGTGGATGAAATGGTGGATAAATTATGTCAGTTATAGTAAAGAATTTAACTCATATATATGATGAAGGAATGCCTTTTGCAAGCAAGGCTCTTGATGATATTTCTTTTGAGATAAAAGATAATGACTTTGTTGGTTTAATTGGACATACTGGTTCTGGAAAATCAACATTAATACAACATTTAAATGGTTTATTAAAGCCATCTTCTGGTCAAATTATAGTAAATGGTTTTAATATAACAGATAAAGATTTAAATTTAACTGAAATTAGAAAAAGAGTAGGGATAGTTTTTCAATATCCAGAGTATCAATTATTTGAAGAAACTGTAGAAAAAGATATTGCATTTGGTCCAGGAAACTTAGGACTAGATAAAGCTGAAATAAGCAAAAGAGTTAAAAATTCGATGGAAGCAGTTGGACTTGACTACGAAACATATAAAGATAAATCACCATTTGATTTATCAGGTGGTCAAAAACGTAGGGTAGCAATAGCTGGTGTAATAGCTATGAACCCAGAAGTACTTATATTAGATGAACCGACAGCAGGATTAGACCCAGGCGGTAGAGATGAAATATTTAATCTGATTAAAAAATTACATCGTGACAATAATATAACTATAATACTTTCATCACACAGTATGGATGATATGGCAAAACTTGCCCAAACAATAATTGTTATGAATCATGGAAAAATAGAATTTATGGGAACACCTAGAGAAGTCTTCACTTCTCATGCTGACAAACTAAGAGAAATAGGCCTAGATGTGCCTCAAGTATTAGAATTAGCAACTAAATTAAGACAAAAAGGCTTTGATATAAGACCAGACATACTTACAGTAGAGGAAGTCAAAGACGAAATACTAAAAGTTATGAGAGGAAGAAAGAAATGTTAAAAGATATAACTATAGGTCAATATTATCCAGCAAATTCTAAAATCCATAAATTAGATCCAAGAACAAAGATTATAGCAGCAATTATATTTATGATTGCTCTATTCGTAGTAAATCAATTTTGGCCATATGCAATTATATTTGCAATAATAGCAGCTGTAGTTAAGGCATCTGATATCCCTATGAAATATATGATGAAGGGACTAAAGCCTTTAAGATGGATTCTATTATTCACATTTGTAATAAATATGTTTTGTTTACCTGGAGAAGTACTTGTTGTTGGAGGAGTTAAACTTCAATTAGGATTTTTAAAAATTACTGATGCAGGTCTAAGACAAGCGATATTTATGGCTATTAGATTAATATACTTAGTTGTAGGTACATCTTTATTAACACTTACAACATCACCAATACAATTAACAGACGGTATAGAAAGACTTCTATCACCATTTAATAAAATAGGTCTACCAGTACATGAACTAGCAATGATGATGACTATAGCATTACGTTTTATACCAACATTATTAGATGAAACAGATAAAATAATGAAAGCTCAAATGTCTAGAGGGGCTGATTTTGAAAGTAGCAACCTTATAAACAGAGCGAAAAACTTAGTACCATTATTAGTACCATTATTCGTAAGTGCTTTCAGAAGGGCTGACGAATTAGCTATGGCTATGGAAGCTAGATGTTATAGAGGTGGATATAACAGAACAAAAATGAGACAGGCTGTTATTACTACTGCAGATAAAGTAGCATATTTACTTATGATACTATTCTTAGCAGGAAGTATAGCAAGTAGATTTATACACATATTAGTATAATTTAATAAGTAAAACTGTAAATAACAATTATAAAAATTGATTTTTAGATTATGTGATAAAGTATTTTATAAGCTATATTACGTCTAAAAATCAATTTTTTAAATTAAAGAACAATTAACAGTTTTTTATTTATAAATACTTACAAAGTAAAATAATTTAAGATTGAAGAGGTAATTAATGAGAAACTTAAAGATTACTTTACAATATAACGGTAAAGACTACTGTGGATGGCAAAAACAACCCAATGCACTTGGGATTCAAGGGACAGTAGAAAAAGCCATATATGAAATAACAAAAGAAGAAGTAAAGGTTACTGCATCGGGAAGAACAGATGCAGGTGTGCACGCCCTAGGTCAAGTGGCAAACTTTAAAACAGAATGTAACATACCAGCAGATAGAGTACCTGATGCATTAAATGCCAAATTGCCAAAAGATATTTCTGTAATATCATGCGAAGAGGTTGACATAGACTTTCACGCACGATATAATGCTTGTGGAAAGACATATAGATATTTAATCTACAATAAACCTTACAGAAGCCCTTTATACAAGGATTTATCATATCATGTGAGGTATGACTTAGATTTAGATAAAATTCGCTCAGAAGCCAAATATTTAATTGGTACACATGATTTTGGCGGATTTATGAGTTCTGGCTCATCAGTAAAAGATACAGTGAGAACTATCTATGATGTCGATATAAAAGAAAACGACGGAATGATATCTATTGAAGTGAGTGGAAACGGATTTTTATACAATATGGTAAGGATAATTGTAGGTACACTTGTGGATATAGGTCGAGGCAGAATTAAACATAATATGGAAGAAATAATAAATTCCAAAAGTAGGTCAATGTGTGGTCACACAGCGCCTGCACATGGTTTATTTCTCAAAAAAGTTAACTATTAAACCCTTGACACTTTTTCGTAGTTGTATTAGAATATATAGGAATGTGTTAATAAGTCCACAACGCCCCGGACTTTATATAAAACGGTAAAATAAAATTTTTGAAAATTAAGAAGGAGGGACAACCATGAAAAGTTATATAGCTAAACCAGCTGAAGTACAAAGAAATTGGTACTTAGTTGACGCTGAAGGAAAAACATTAGGTCGTCTTGCTACAGAAATAGCAACTATATTAAGAGGAAAACATAAACCAACATTTACACCACATGTAGACGGTGGAGACTTTGTTGTTGTTGTAAATGCATCAAAAGTAGTTTTAACAGGAAAAAAATTAGATCAAAAATACTATAGATATCACACTGGTTATGTAGGTGGATTAAAAGAAATCTCTTACAGAGAAATGATGGAAAAGAAACCAGAAGAAGTAGTAGCACATGCAGTTAGCGGAATGTTACCAAAAAATAAATTAAGAGCTAGAATGATGACTAGATTAAGAGTATTCGCAGGAGCAGAACATACTCATGCAGCTCAAAAACCAGAAGTAATAAGCTTCTAATTTAACTAGGTGAAAGGAGGAGTTATCATGGAAAAAGTACAATTCTACGGAACAGGAAGAAGAAAAAGCTCTGTAGCTAGAGTTAGATTAGTTGCAGGTGAAGGAAACATAACAGTAAACGGAAGAGCATTAGACGAATATTTCGATTACGATACATTAATAAGAGATGTTAAACAACCATTAGTTTTAACTAACAATGAAAACAAATATGACGTTATAGTAAGAGTTGAAGGTGGAGGATTCACTGGACAAGCTGGTGCTATAAGACATGGTATATCTAGAGCTTTATTAAAAGCTGATGCTGAATTAAGATCAGAGCTTAAAAAAGCTGGATTCTTAACTAGAGATGCTAGAATGAAAGAAAGAAAGAAATACGGATTAAAGGCTGCAAGAAGAGCACCTCAATTCTCAAAAAGATAGTATTACCTTATATGGTATTTATGAAAGTCTTGAAGTTATTAACTTCAAGGCTTTTTTTGTTGTATAAAAAAGTATATTAGGGGTGATTTATTAGAATGATTGATTTTAATACATACATATTATTCATTTGATATAATTAAAGTAAAAACTAGTAGTATAAGGGGGATAATGTATGAATGAAGATACATTTAATTGGAGTAACTTTTATGAGGAGTTTGCAACAACATTATTAAAATATAAAAATGATAGGGAGAATCTTCTTTCTAAAATTAAAAGTGTTTATAAAGAAATAGGAATGAAGTTACCCAAAATGGAGAACAATGGGGAAATATTTGATATAGACCCATTTACAGTTTTTGGATTGTTTAATAAGGGAATAAATGATGGAAATCGTAAGCGTATTTTAGGAGGAATCTCTAGCCAATTCAATCTTAAAAATGAGATACCATATAGTTTTGATGGAATTCCATTAGTTAATAATCTAAGTGCTGCTTTTTTTTATTTTTCTGAAGAAAGGGGTAAAAATGATATAAATAATCTGTGGGAAGTTTTTGAATCAGCTATTAGATATGCTGATAATCCTACACAAGAAAATAAATTAAAAATAGAATCTGCATATGACAAAGTAATTAAACAAAAAGGCATTCAGTGGAATATTACAATGGGATTATACTGGATTCGTCCAAATACTTATATAAACCTAGACTCAAAAAATAGAGAATTTATTATTAGTGAAAAAATTCTTCCAGAACAATTTATTAAAGAAATAAATCAATTTAAAAATATACCAAATGGTGAACAGTATATTCAATTATGTGATTTACTATTAGATAAAATAAAATATGGTAAATATGGTTATATAAATTTCAAAGAATTATCTTTTATGGCATATGAACAAGATGATTATAGACCAGCAGTTAATAAATATAATAAACAAAATACAGATATATCTAAAAATACAATATTATATGGCCCTCCTGGTACTGGAAAGACATACAATACAGTTATGTATGCAGTTGCTATAATTGAAAATAAAAAACTTGAAGATATAAAAAGGGAGAATTATACAAAGGTTATTGATAGATATAATAAGTATAAAGAAGATGGGGTTATAGAGTTCACTACATTTCATCAATCTTATGGATATGAAGAATTTATAGAAGGTATTAAACCAGTTATACATAGTGATGAAGAAGATGAAACTGATATACAATATGAAGTGGTTCCAGGATTATTTAAAAAGTTTTGTGATATAGCTGGTAAACCAATTTTGAGAAAAGAAAAATGTGATATAGGTATAAATGAATCACCAACTATATGGAAAATTTCACTTGAGGGTTCAGGCGAAAATTCAACACGTACCGAATGTATGAGAAATAATCATATTAGAATAGGATATGATGAGTATGGTAGGGAAATTACAAATCTATCTAAAGGTGATGCTGGTAGAAACATATTAAATTATTTTATTAATGATATGAGTATAGGTGATATAGTTATGTCTTGCTACGATTGTAATACCGTGGATGCTATTGGTGTAGTAACAGGTGAATATGAATGGCATGATGAATATGCTGAATATAAAAGATTACGTAAGGTAAATTGGATTGTAAAAGGTATTAAAGAGAATATTATAAAAATTAATAATGGAAGCAGACTTAGTAATCCTACGGTATATAAATTAAGAATGGATTTATCAGATGTTATGGAAATTATAGAGAAATATTCTAATAATACTATAGAGGTTGAAGAAAAGAAAAAGAATCATATTTTTATAATAGATGAAATCAATAGGGGAAATATATCAAAAATTTTTGGAGAATTAATTACGTTAATAGAACCGACAAAACGTATAGGTCAGGCTGAAGGACAAAAAGTTAAATTGCCTTATTCTCAAAAACTTTTTGGAGTTCCAAATAACGTGTATTTAATTGGGACAATGAACACAGCAGATAGATCTATTGCAACAATTGACACAGCATTACGACGTAGATTTAATTTTAAAGAGATGTTGCCAGATTCAGAGGTTTTAGATGGAATTTATGTAGAAGATGTTTCTGTCAAAGATATATTTATAAAAATGAATAAGCGTATAACTGTTTTATTTGATAGAGAACATACTTTAGGACATGCTTATTTCTTACCTCTGAAAGATGCTCCAACTATTGAGACGCTGGCAAATATTTTTGAAAATAGTATTATTCCTCTATTACAAGAATATTTTTATGAGGATTATGAGAAAATCCGACTGGTTCTTGGTGATAACCAAAAGGATACTGAGGATAAACAGTTTATTACAATAGAAGAAAATGATTATAATGATTTATTTGGAGATACAGATTATGAATTTGATGAAATGAGAACTTATAAAATAAATAGTTTTGCATTAACAAATATTGAAGCATATCGCTCAATATAATTTGTGAGAGGTATAAAGAATGAAGAAAACATATCAAATAACTGAATATAGTTCGTTTGCAAGGGGAAAAAATATTACAGGCTATACCTACTTACCAAATTATATATTTGACATATTAGAGGAGTTTATACTTTCAAATAAAAATAGAGATGTAGAAGCATTAGAATTTATGAATATTTCAGTAAGAAAGGGAATAGGAAAAGTTATAACAGCAAAAAACTATGTTGGAATAATTGAAATAAAAGATGGTACAACTATTGAAATTCTTCCTAAGATTTATTCACAAGAAGATGTAACAGAAGCTAAAGTTAAAAAATTAGTTATGGATATGTTGAAAACTTTAAGAAAATCACCATATAAATCTTTACAGGTAGCTAATGTAAGTGTTGATAAAATGAATATCTTTGAAATTTTTATAAGAATGTTTATAAATGAAGTACTACTTATTGTAAAGAAGGGTCTAAAGTCAAATTATGAGACAATAGAGTCTAATGAAAGAGTGTTCAAAGGAAAAATGAAATTTGCACAACAAATTAAGTACAATTATGCACATAAAGAGCAAAGTTATGTAGAATATGATGAATTTAATACGAATTGTCCTGAAAATAAGTTATTAAAATCTACATTACTTTATCTATATAAAAATACACATTCTTTGAAAAATAAAAATGATATAAAAATGTTGTTAAATAGCTTTTTGGAAGTTGAAAAATCTATTAATTATGAAGAAGATTTTAATAGAATAATAGCAGCTGATAGAAATAAAAAGGATTATACAACAGCATTATTATGGAGCAAGATTTTTCTTATGGGCAAGAGTTTTACTTCATTTTCTGGTTCAAAGATTGCTTTTGTACTGTTATTCCCAATGGAAAACTTATTTGAAAGTTATGTAGCAGAAGTTCTAAGAAGGAATTTAAATAAATCAGCATATAATATTTCTATCCAAGATAAAACACATCATCTATTTGATGAACCTAATAAAAAATTTTTGCTAAAACCAGATATTGTTGTTAAAAATAAAAAAGATAATAATATTGTTATATTAGATACTAAGTGGAAGCTACTTTCTGGTCAAAAATCAAATTATAGTATATCTCAATCTGATATGTATCAAATGTATGCTTATTCTAAAAAGTATGGAGCTGAAAATGTAATATTGTTATATCCTAATACAGAAAAGATTATAGTAAGTAAACCTATAGAATTTAAATCAAAAGATGGCATTAGTGTAAAAGTAAGATTTATAGATTTATTTAATATTAAGGAAAGTATCAATCAATTAATCATTGAATTATAATACATAAAAAAGTTAAAATAATAATTTGTATTTCAATAAACTAATCAGATGAAAAAATACGTATATTTTTACTTGAAACTAAAATTATATTCGTATATAATAAACTTGTAAAACAAAGAACGGTCAAGTGACTGGTGGAAACATCGAAAGATGCGTAGGATAACCTACAGGGAGCTTGATTATATATTTAGGAATTGCCGACCGCCTGGGCACGTATTATATTCTATGGGATATTTGCGTGTTTCAGGCGGTTTTTTAATTGAAAAATAATTTATCTTAGGGGGAAATATAATGAATATATTATCACTTGCCAACGAATTGAGTAACAATACTTATCCAGGAAGAGGAATAGTTATCGGGAAATCTAAGGACGGAAAAAAAGCAGTAACAGCTTATTTTATAATGGGAAGAAGTAATAATAGTAGAAATAGAGTATTTGTAGAAGATGGAGAAGGAATAAGAACACAAGCATTTGATTCATCAAAACTTGAAGATCCATCATTAATAATTTATGCTCCAGTCAAGGTTTTAGGAAATAAAACAATAATAACTAATGGAGACCAAACAGATACTATATATGAAGGTATGGATAAACAACTCACTTTTGAACAATCACTTAGAAGTAGAAAATTTGAGCCAGATGCTCCAAATTACACACCTAGAATATCAGGAATAATGCATATTGAAAATAATAAATACAATTATGCAATGTCTATATTAAAAAGTAATAATGGCAATCCAAACTCGTGCAACAGATATACATTTGCGTATGAAAATCCAATAGAAGGTCAAGGTCATTTTATACATACATATATGCATGACGGCGAGGTATTACCAAGTTTTGAAGGTGAACCTAAATTAGTAGAAATAGATGGAGATATAGATGAATTTACTAATATGATATGGAGTAATTTAAATGAGGATAACAAAGTTTCGTTATTTGTCAGATTTATAGATATTAAAAGTGGTGAATATGAAACAAGAATAATCAATAAAAATAAATAGATAAATGTTTTAAAAATTATAGATGTATTTCGTAGTATAATAGATAAATTTAAATATAAAAAAGAGGTATTAAATAAAAGTGTATAATAGCACAAAAGGAGTATATATAATGAAAGAAATTCAATTAAAATATGGGTGCAATCCAAATCAAAAACCATCAAGAATATTTATGGAAGATGGTTCAGAACTACCAGTAAAAGTCTTAAATGGGAAACCAGGATATATAAACTTTTTAGATGCTTTTAATGGGTGGCAGTTGGTTAAAGAGTTAAAAGAAGCTACAGGACTTCCAGCAGCAACATCATTCAAACATGTATCGCCAGCAGGAGCGGCAGTAGGAAAAGAATTAGACGATACATTATCAAAAATATATTGGGTTGATGATTTAGGAAAATTATCACCACTTGCAAGTGCATATGCAAGAGCTAGAGGAGCTGATAGAATGTCATCATTTGGCGATTTTATAGCATTATCAGATATATGTGATATTGATACTGCAAATTTAATAAAGAGAGAAGTTTCGGATGGAATTATTGCTCCAGGATTCACAGATGAAGCTTTTGAAATATTAAAGACAAAGAAAAAAGGCAATTATAATATAATCCAAATAGATGAAAACTATATTCCAAACAAATTAGAAAGAAAGCAAGTTTATGGGGTGACTTTTGAGCAAGGTAGAAATGAATTAGATATTGATGATGATTTATTATCTAATATAGTGACTATAAATAAAAATATCCCAGAAGAAATATTAATAGATATGAAGATTGCACTTATCACATTAAAATATACTCAATCAAACTCAGTTTGTTATGTT
Source organism: Clostridium sp. 1001270J_160509_D11 (assembly GCF_015667935.1). Classification (GTDB taxonomy): domain Bacteria; phylum Bacillota; class Clostridia; order Peptostreptococcales; family Peptostreptococcaceae; genus Intestinibacter. The sequence goes on from NZ_JADPET010000007.1 coordinate 26,372, forward strand.
AAAGATGGTCAAGCGATAGGCATAGGGGCAGGGCAACAGTCAAGGATTCACTGTACTCGTCTTGCTGGGCAAAAAGCAGACAATTGGTATCTTCGTCAATCACCTCAAGTAATGGGGCTTGAGTTTAAAGATGAAATTGGTCGTGCAGAAAGAGATAATGCAATAGATATCTATATAGGGGATGAATATATGGATATTCTTTGTGAAGGAGAATGGCAAAAAATATTTAAAATAAAACCAGAAGTTTTTACAAAAGAAGCTAAAAGAGATTGGTTAGATAAAATGACAGATGTAGTTGTAGGGTCTGATGCATTTTTCCCATTCCCAGATAATATAGAAAGAGCACACAAAAGCGGAGTTAAATATATAGTTCAGCCAGGGGGATCAGTAAGAGATAATGAAGTAATAAAATGTTGTGATAAATATAATATAGCTATGTTATTTACAGGCATAAGACTATTCCATCATTAGAGAATATATAAAAAAGGTAGAATTAAAAATAAAATAAATTTTTAATTCTACCTTTTTATATTTGTGATTTAATTATCTGTAAAAGTGTTTACAGAAGTTTTTTAATTCATTTAAGAATATAGTTGTAGATTTAGAATGATTGTTATCATTTAAAACATATGTAAAATATTTTTCATAATAACTTTCTAATGGAAGAATGCATATATCTTCATTTTTATAAGATGGCTCTGCAATAAGTTTAGGAATAATGCTAATACCTAATTTATTTTTTACAGCCTCTTTAATTGCATAATCACTTCCCAAAGTCAACATACTTTCTGGTTTAAGATGATTCTCTTTTAAGAAAAGATCTATAAAATGTTTTGTTGAACAATTATCCTCTCTAGTTATCCATCTTTTAGACTTTAGCTCGTTCATATATGTAGAGATATCTTTAATTGTGTTTGCATATGGGATTATAAGAACCATTTTTTCTCTCAGAAATCTATTTTGCATAAGAGTATTTTTTTCATATAATTCTTCTATAAGTCCTATATCTATTTCATTATTTCTTAATTTATTTAGAATGTTTTTATCACTATCTGTAAATATATCTATATTTATATTTGGATATTTTTTTAGAAACTCAGATAAAAATTTCGGTAAAAAATACTCTTCAAGAACAGAATTGACTCCAATTTTTATACTACCTACTACATCATCATTATTATTTTCTATTAATTCCCCTGGGGTATCATCTATTATATTAAAAATCTGTTTTGCCCTTTTGTATAATAAGTTTCCGCTCTCTGTTATAGTTATTTCATTGTTTCTAGAAATAAGAGCGATATTTACTCTAAAGAATTGTTCTAAGTATTTTAAATGTTCATAAACAGTTGCTTTAGAGAGATTCAAATTTTCCATAACTTTCATAACATTGTCGGTTTCGACTATAGATATAAAAGTTTTTAATTCAGGTAGCATGACAACCCTCCTCAATGGTATTTTATTTAAGCAACCTTAAAAATTCGCATTGTTTATATTTTAGCATTTTTCTTTATTTTATACACGTTTAATATTTAGTTTGTAAGAATATTGATATATTTAATGATAATAAATAACTATAAATACAGCAAAAAATCAAAAAAAGACGTATTGATATAGACATATTAATTTAGACAAGTATTTTTTATTATGATAAACAAATATTAATTTACATATATATGAAAATTAATATTATAGTAAATTTATTGATTTGTGATAAAACTACGCTTTTTTGACGTATATATCGTAAGCTGATACATTAATAATATATCAGTTAACGATATATTAGGAGGCGATAGATATGAACAAAGAGACACCACTGACAGAAGCAGTTTATTATATATTATTAGCAGTTAGAGAGCCCAATCATGGATATGGAATAATACAAGATGTATTTGATATGACAGATGGGAGGGTGAATTTAGGTCCAGGAACTTTATATGGAGCAATAAATTCATTATTAGAAAAAGGCTGGATAAAACTATACAGCGAAGAAAAACAATCTAGAAAGAAAAAATCTTATGTAATAACACCTTTAGGGGTAGAGGTGTTTAAAAAAGAAGTTATAAGATTGAATGAATTAATAAAAAATGGTGAAAAGATGGGGGTATGATAATTATGATTAAGTATCGTTATTATATAGATAACCAAAAAGAACAAGACTGGTTAAATAAACTTAGTAGAGAAGGATGGGCATTGAAAAAATTTTTCTTGGGATTTTATAAATTTGAAAAATGTGAACCAGGAGAATATGAATATCAAATAGATTTAATGCCAGAAAATGTAGAACAACAAGACTATTATGATTTTATGGAGGAAGCTGGAGTAGAGGTTGTATGTAGATGGTATTATTGGGTATACCTTCGCAGAAAAACATCTTCAAACAATGAATTCAAACTATACTCTGATAAAGAATCGCTAAAAGGTCATTATGAAAGTATTATAAAGTTTTTAAAACCATTTATGTACTTAGAATTGATAGCTTCACTATTGCAATTACCACCGATATTTATAAGCAACTCTAAATTTAATATATTTTCATTTATATTCTTATTCATACTATTCTTTATAGTATTTAAATCAGTAAGACGCTTTGAAAATAGAATAAAGAGAATAGAAGAGGATGTTAAGTAATAATTTATAAAGTTAATAAATTTACTTAATTAAAAGGGGAGATTAAAATGAAAGATTTTATTTATGCTGCATTACCTTGGATTATAATGGGGTTAACAATTGCTGTTTTGGCAGTGAAGTTTAGTAAAGCAAATTCTAAAAAAGATAATGAAATTGTGGATAAATCCAATATGGATGATAAAAAAGAAGCTCATAATAATAAGCAAAATGATCAAACAAATAACAATATGGCAACTGGGATGTGTATAAAAACAAAATAAAGTTATCCACAGTGGATAACTTTTGGGAATTTACATTTAGTAGGATAGATTTATTGAAAAAATATTTTTGTATTGGTACTATGTTAATAGTGATTAAAAAGTCCGGTGCAAAAATATTTTTTTGTATTAATTTTAAATCTAGAAGGGAGTGTGGAAAAAATTAATATTAATGAGATAGCAAAGTTAGCGGGGGTTTCACGAGCAACAGTATCGAGATATTTAAATAATGGATATGTCAGTGAAGAAAAAAGAAATATAATTGCAAAGGTAATAGAGGATACAGGGTACATACCATCAGCTCAAGCTAGAATACTAAGAACAAAAAAGAGTAAGTTAATAGGTGTTATTATACCAAAGCTAGATTCACAATCTATAAGTAGAGAAATTTTAGGTATAAATGAAGCTTTATCAAAGGAAGGATATCAAATTATCCTTGCTGATACATTTAACAATGAACATAAAGAATTAGAATATCTTAAGGTTTTACAAAATAATCAGGTAGATGGAATTATATTAATAGCAACAGTATTTACTAAACAGCATAAAAAACTATTACAAGAGTTAAGTATACCAGTAGTAATAGTAGGACAATATTTAAAAGGTTATTCATGTATATATAATGATGACTATAATGCAGCAAAAGATATAACTAAAGAATTAATAAAGGATAATAGAAAAAATCCTGGATATATAGGTGTAAACTTAGATGATGAATCAGCTGGTAGCGGAAGATATAATGGGTATATAGATGCACTAAAAGAGTATGGGATAGATATCAATAAAAATAATATGAAAATAGCAAAGTTTAATATGGAGGATGGTTACTTAAAAACAAAGGAACTTTTCTTAGAAAATCCAAATATAGACGCACTATTTTGTGCAACAGATAATATCGCTGTTGGAGCTATGCAATACTTAAAAGAATGTGGAAAGAAAATACCAGAAGATATTTCAATAGTTGGTTTTGGTCATACAAATATATCAAAGGTTGTAGAACCTAAATTAACAACAGTACATTTTCATTATAAAACTTCTGGAATAGAAGCTGCTAATATAATTATGAATATGATTGAAAATGGAGACAAAATTATTAGAGATATAAAAATGGGGTATGAAATAATAGTTCAGGAATCAACAAATTAAAAATAAGCACTTAATCTGATAATGAGATTGGGTGCTTTTTTAATTTACAACTTATTACCTAGAGCAAGAGATGAAGCCATTGGCGCTATGAATGAAGTGAATTTATATGTATAATTAGTGATAATACATATATAAAGGGGATATCAAAATAAAATATGGAATTGATTTCAGATTTTAATAAATTTATAAGTTAGTCATAACAAGTTATATGATTAAAGAATGTGGAAAAAAATTCAAAAAACCTTTGCATAAATATAAGTAGCGTGCTACAATGAACTTGAGAAATGTGAGAACGATATCATATATTACAAAAGGGGGATAAAAATATGGAAGAAAATAAACAAGAAAAATATTTACGCATTTCGAAAGAAATAGTGAATTACGTAGGTGGAGAGGATAATATTCAAGGCGTTGCACATTGTGCAACAAGATTACGTATAGTGCTAACTGATAATAATTTAGCCGACATTGAAAAATTAGAAAATATTGATTCAGTAAAAGGCGTGTTTATCGCAGGTAACCAATTGCAATTAATATTTGGAGCAGGTTTAGTAAATGAAGTTTATGAAGTATTCAGTCGTTATACACATACAGAAAATATGTCGCTTGGAGATATTAAAGTTCAAAGTGCTCAAAAACAAAATCCAATACAAACAGTAATCAAGTCTTTATCAGATGTTTTTATCGGTATTATGCCTGGGATATTAGCTGCAGCATTACTTATGGGGATTACTGGTGTTTTAGGCAAATGGGATGTTGTTGTAAATAATGAAACATTATATGCAATTAATAAATTAGCAAGTATAGCTGCTAATGGAATATTTAGTATTTTACCAATGGCTGTTTGCTATAGTGCTACTAAGAGATATGGTGGAAAACCAATCTTAGGTATGATTGTTGGGGCGATAATGCTTGATTCTTCTTTAGCAAATGCATATTCAGTTGGATCAGGAAGTGTTGTTCCAGAAGTTATTAGGATTTTTGGCTTCCCAATTGAATTAGTAGGATTTCAAGGTGGAATTATAATCGCATTAATGATGGGATTTGTAGTTGCTAAATTAGATATTTTCTTTGATAAAAAAGTACCTGATTTTATTAAACTATTATTATCACCATTATGTACAGTATTTATTTCTACAGTATTATTATTCACAGTTGTTGGACCATTAGGTAGAGAGTTAGGTAATTTAATAACAGGAAGTTTAATTTGGATGACTGAAAATCTAGGTGCGTTAGGTTATATGATTTTTGCAGGTTTACAACAAATAGTAGTTATTACAGGTTTACATCATATTATAGGAGCTGTTGAAGCTCAGTTAATTGCTGATACAGGGAGAAACTTCTTAAATCCTTTAATGTCAGTTGCATTGATGGGGCAAGGTGGAGCTGTTTTAGGATATTTAATATTAAACTGGAATGATGTAAAAGCTAGAGAATTATGTATTCCTTCATTTGCATCAACTTTATTCGGAATAAGTGAACCAGCTATATTTGGTGTTAACTTACGTCATAAGTTCCCACTAGTTGCTGGATGCTTAGGAGGAGCTATTGCAGGTGCCTATGTTTATTTTGCTGATTTAGCAGCATTAGGGTTTGGGACAAGTGCATTACCTGGTATAGCTATTACTGACCCTACTAATAATGGATATATAAATTATATAATAGCTCATATAATTGCTTTATCTACAGGTCTTGTGTTCTGTGTGATATTTGGTAAAGTTAAAGACAAAAAAACTACTAAAGTAGAAGATAGTGAATATGATGTTTCAGAAAAAGTAGGCAATATTGAAGTTACTTCTCCTGTAAAAGGAAGAGTTAAAAATATAGGTGAATCATCTGATGCTACATTTGCATCAAAATGTATGGGTGATGGAATTGCTGTAGATGTAATTGATGGGGAGATTGTCGCACCTTGTGATGGAAAGATAACTATTGTATTCCCAAGCAAGCATGCTATAGGAATGAAGCTGAAAGATGGTTCTAGTATACTTATTCACTGTGGTATTGATACTGTTAATATGGATGGTGATGGATTTGAAACATTTGTTGATGTTGACCAAGAGGTTAAAAAAGGAGATTTATTATTAAAATTTGATATAGATTTAGTAAAAGAAAAAGGATATTCTACGGAAACAATGATGTCATTTGAATTAGCTGACAAACGTACTTTACAAATGCAATACACTGGTCAAACTCAAGGAAAAGATGTTGTTGCAGTAGTTAAATAGGAGGTGGGGATCTCTAATGATGACAAAAGAAGATTACTTAAATGAATACAAGACTCATAAAAGTATGCGAGATAATGTTAAAAGGGATAATTATCGATTACAATATCATTTGATGCCTCCAACAGGTTTTTTAAATGATCCAAATGGGTTATTTCAAAAAGACGGTGTCTACCATATTTATTTTCAATATACACCTTTTACAGCTGGATGGGGAACAAAGCTTTGGGGACATTATACAAGCAAAGATATGATTAATTTTAATCAAGAAGAACCATTTTTATATCCAGATATTGCTCTTGATAGGGATGGTGTTTATAGCGGTTCTGCCTTTGTAGAAGATGAAACAATTCACTATTTTTATACTGGAAATGTGAAGTTGACTGATAGAGAAGATTATGACTATATTAATTCTGGGCGTGAACAAAATACAATTCATATGACAAGTAAGGATGGATATAAGATTAGTGAAAAGGAATTAATTCTTTCTAATGATGACTATCCAATAGATATGTCCAAGCATGTTAGAGATCCAAAGATATTTAAAAAGAATAACTATTATTATATGGTTTTAGGTGGTAGAACATCAGATAATCAAGGATGTGTGTTATTATATAAGAGTAAAGATTTAATTAATTTTGAGTATTATAATCGTATAGAAGTTGATGATTTCGGATATATGTGGGAATGTCCAGATTTATTTGAATTAGATGGAGAATTATTTTTAGTAGTATGCCCACAAGGAATATCTCAACGAGGTTATGATTATTCTAATGTTTATCAAACTGGATACTTTAAAGTTGATTATGATTTTGACAATAATACTTACAAAATAAGTGAATTTAAAGAGTTAGATAGAGGATTTGATATTTATGCTCCACAAAGTTTTTTAGATGAGAAAAATAGACGTATACAATACGCATGGATGGGAATACCTGATGCAGAATATAACAATCAACCAACTGTTGATTATTGTTGGCAACATGCTTTGACTATGCCTAGAGTTTTATCTTATAAAAACAATCAGATTTATCAACAACCACTAGATGAAATGAAAAATTTAAGATTAGAAAAAATAGTATCCAACTGTAAAAATATTAAACAAAAGGATACAGTTGTTTATGAAATGCAAGTTGATTTTGATAAGTCTCAAGATTTTGTTTTACAAATAAGAGACGACGTTCAATTATCATATTTAAATCATGTTCTTTCATTAAGTCTGAAGCAAAGTGGATATGGACGCTCAATTAGAGCAGTTGAATTAAATGAAGTTAATAGCTTGACTATATATAGTGATACATCAAGTTTAGAAATATTTATTAATGATGGACAAGAAGTATTTACAACTCGTCTTTATGGAAAATTATCTAATCAAAATATAGAATTCTTAACAGAAAATAAAGGTGAAGTATTCTTCTATCCGTTAAAAGGATATACAATTATTAAAAATGATTAATCAAAAGAGATTGTCACATAATAATATTGTGTCAATCTCTTTTAGCTTTTGATATACAAATTGATAGAAGAGGTGAAAATTTAATGAAAAAATTAATTTCAATAGGAGAGGCATTAATTGATTTTATACCTACAGAGTCAGGTAAAAAAATCAAACAAGTAGATGGTTTTAAACCAGCAGTAGGTGGAGCACCAGCTAATGTATGTGCTGCTTTTACAAAATTAGGCGGAGAGTCAAAAATGATAACACAATTAGGTGAAGATCCTTTTGGAGATAAAATAATAGATGAATTTAGAAAATATAATATAGGTTGTGAATATGTATCAAGAACATCAGAAGCTAATACGAGTTTAGCTTTTGTAGCTTTAGATGAAAATAAAAACAGAGAATTTTCTTTTTATAGAAAACCTGGTGCAGATATGCTACTTGAAGCAGATACTATAAAACAAGAATGGTTTGAAAATATATTTGCACTTCATTTTTGCTCTGTTTCAATAGGCGATTTCCCTATGAAACAAGCACATGATAGAGCTATTGAATATACATTAAATAACAATGGAATAGTAAGTTTTGATTTAAATGTAAGACTTCCATTATGGAAAGCCCCAGAAAGATTAAGAGAAGCTATATTAGAAATGATACCAAAAGCACATATTTTAAAAATTTCTGATGAAGAATTAGAATTTGTGACTGGAGGAACAAATATAGAGCATGAATTAGATAAATTATTTGTAGGTAATGTCAAATTAATCATATTTACAAAAGGTAAAGATGGAGCAGAGGCATACACAAAATTTGCAAAAGCATCAATACCTGGAATAAAAACACAAGTAGAAGATACTACTGGAGCAGGAGACGGATTTATAGGCTCGTTTTTATATCAATTAGATAAAAATAGTGTAGATGTAGATAAATTAAAGTTATTAAACAAAGAGGATTTAGAAAGATATTTAGATTTTTCAAATAGATACTGTGCTATAAGTGTAACAAAAAAAGGGGCTATGGATTCTTATCCTACATTAGATGAATTTTTAGAAATTATATAAAAACTATATACAGGTTAAAAAGGTATGTAACTTAAATTTTAATAATATCAAATTATTTGAAATTCCATATGAACTAATGTTTATATGGAATTTTTATATAGATATAAAAATAGTAATACATCAAAAGTTGGATATACTATAAATATTAAAAAATTAGGAATTAATAGTTAATAAACATTATATAAACTAATACAAAAATATTAGGAGTATACAATATGAAAATTAGACTAGGCTATGTTGCAATATCAAATGCATTAGGAAAAAAAGTAACAAGCTCCAGCAATGTTACTTATAAAACATATAGTAAAATAACATCAGAAGAAAAGAAAATAGAAAAATTAAAATCTATAACACATTCAAATTTTGAGGGTCTGGAAAAAATCCTTAGATACAATATAGAAAATGATATACATTTTTATAGGCTTACATCAGCACTAATACCATTAACTACACATCCAGATGTTCCAAACTGGGGATATAGAAAACTATTTAAAAAGGACTTTGAATATATAGGCAAATTGATAAAGAAAAATAATATGAGGGTAGATACACATCCAGATCAATTTAATGTAATTAATAGTGCAAATGATGAAGTTGTAAAGAATACTATAAAGAACTTATCAAGACAGGTAGAGTGGTTTGAAGATATGGATTATCCAATAGGAAAAATGGTTATTCATATAGGTGGTGCAACAGGGGGGAAAGAATCGGCACTTAGTCGTTTTGTTGATAATTTTAAAACATTTCCACATGATATACAAACTAGGCTTATTATTGAAAATGATGATAAGATATATACAGCACATGAAACACTTACTTTATGTAAACAATTAGATATACCTATGGTATTAGATGTTCATCATCACAATTGTAATAATGAAGGTGAAAATATATATGATATGCTAGGAGAGATTTTTGGTACATGGAATAAACAACAACTTCCGCCAAAAATTCATTTTTCTTCGCCGAGGGATGGAGAGCTAGATAGAAAACATGCAGACTATATAGATGCATCTTCATTTATAGATTTTATAGAAAATAGCAGAATAGTTAATACAGATTTTGATGTGATGTTAGAATGTAAAGAAAAAGACATTGCTCTTTTTAAACTTGTAGATGATATAAAGAAGCTTAGACCAGAATACACTTGGATAGATAAAACTACATTAGAACTTTAAATTATATTTATAATATAAAAGTATTTAATATAATTATGAGCCAAAGTAAATGTAGAACAATACTACAATTACTTTGGCTCTTTTAGTTAAATATATAATTCAATTTGCAGAGTGCAAAAACTGAAGGCTTATTATAAACGAGTATCCCAAGCTCCACAGAATGCATCTACAGAACTTACACCTTTAAACTCAGATTTACCCATTATTTTTTCTATAACTAAATCTAATGTTGCATCATTATCAGAGTATGCATTTATATAAGTTGGTACCATAGGTACATCTATTAAGTGGAATGGATTGAATACAGATACACAAACTGTTGGTAATTCTGTTACATACCATGGGATATCTGGACCCATAGGCATTGCCCAAGTTATACGTCTAACGTTGCTTTGAGAGAATCCAGCAACATGAACGAATAACATTACTGCATCAAATTGATCCACGAATTCTTTTATTGGAGTAGCAGCTAATAATTGTTTACCATTTAATCCAGCAGCTGGGTCAAATAAAGTAACTTCAAATCCTTGAGCTTCTAATTTAGCTTTTACTCTTTGGTTTAATCTATCAGCTTCTACTTTGTTTGGAAGAAATCCAGCTTGCTCTACAGTATAAAGCATTATTCTTTTATGAGTTTCTGGAGTTAATGGTAATTGATTTTTAGTATTTTTAACTAAAGTTATAGCTTGGTCAGCTATGTCTTTAGCAACTTGTTTATGTTCTTCACAACCTATTACAGAAAGACCTTCTTCAGCAGGAACTAAAGTACCTTCAGCTTTTTTAGTATGTAATTTTAACATTGCTTTAAATGCTAATATACGAGTAACAGCTTCGTTTAATCTTTCTTCAGTTAATACACCATTAGCTAAACCTTCTTTTATAGCTTCTATATCTTCTTCTTTATCTCTATAGTAAAGTATCATATCGCATCCAGCAGCTATAGTATAAGGCATTATTTCAGCTCTTCTCATAGCAGAAGTTAAACCAACCATATGAGTTGCATCAGTTATAACTAATCCGTTAAATCCTAATTCATCTCTTAATAAGTCTTGTAATAACTCTGGAGCTATAGTAGCAGGCATTATTTCATTATCTTTTATTCCTGGTCTTAATTTTCTAGACATTTCAGGAAGTCTTATATGTCCTATCATTACTGATTCAACACCAGCATCTATCATGCCTCTATAAACTTTACCGAAGTTTTCTTCCCATTCTTCAACAGACATATCGTTGTTAGTAGTTACTATATGTTGATCTCTTTCATCAAGACCATCACCAGGGAAGTGTTTCATACAGCTAGCTAAACCAGCATCTTTAGCACCTCTTAAATATTCTTTAGACATGTCTAAAACTTGTTCAGCTTCACTAGAGAAACATCTACTTGAAACAACACAGTTTCTCCAGTTTTTATTTATATCAACTATTGGAGCGAAAGTCCAGTTACAACCTATAGCTGCAGCTTCTTTACAACCATAGTATCCTAATTTATATGCATTTTCTTTATCTTGAGTAGCACCTATTGTTACATGGTGACCGAAGTGAGTACCCCCACCAACACCACCATCTCCACCAGCTTCTATATTAGCAGCTATTAGAGCAGGTATCTTACTTGTTTCTTGTATTACTTTATTTTGTTTATATAGGTCAGCTGGAGACATATTGTTATATCTAAATCCACCCATACCGTATTTTTGTATTCTTTCAACTACTTCTTCTTCAGTATTATTCCATAACATATCAACGAAAACTTGTCCTATTTTTTCATCTAATGTTAAATTTGCTAAAGTTTCTTCTACCCATTTTATATCTTCATCAGAAAGATAAAATGGTTTTGCTTTTAAATTAATCGCCATTTTTTTATTCCTTTCGTTGTCGAATATTTTATACATTATTTATCGGGAATACCTATTCCTTGTTATAATTATATCAATCGAGAAAAATATATTATAGAATATTTGTGAATAGTTTTAGCACAAATATTACTTGTTTTATAAATTTTAGTTCATATATAATTGTTATATTAATTTAAATGAGGGATTTGGTATTAAGGGGATTTGTTAGGTAAAGGGAGAAAATATAATGATTTATGAAAAAATAGATTTAATATCAGAAATGTTAGACGCAACATTAAATTTAAAATGTTTTTGTATAAAGGGATTAAATGATGACTTATCATTTATAAAAGAGTTAATGTTACCTATATTTGTAGATAATAATAAAGAAAAAGATAAATTTAGAGATATGTTATTCAATATGGAAGAAGAGCATGTATATCTTTTAGATAATTTAATTTTAGGAAATTATATTGTTATATGTTTAAACAAGATAGAACAAAATTATTTATTCGTAGGTCCGTATTTATCTGAGAATAAATATGAAGATTTATTAAACTATACAGATGAATACAATATATCTAATAATGATATAGAATTTATACATAGATATTATAATACTTTGCCTTTTATTAATAAAAGTAAAATTACATCTATTATATCTGTAATAAAGAATAATATTTATGATAAAGATATAGACCTCAAATTTATATTTAAAAAGAAATTTAAGAAAAATGAGCGTGTTCATTTACATAGTAATAAAATCACAACAGACTTATTAGATTATAAATATGTTGAAGATTGTATTCGATTAGATAAAAGGCTTGTGCATACAGTAAGCTCAGGAAGCAAAGTAAATTCTTTGAAGGTATTAGACAAGATTTTAGATTTATATTTTGTAGAAGAAGAAGAAGCTTATAATATCAGAATGCATCAAAATAAGCTGATTTATTATAATACATTACTTCTTGTTATGTTAAAAGATAAAGATGTTAGCAATATATATGCAGCGAGTTTATTTAAGAGATATATGAAAAAAATAGAGTCAGCAAGATTTGATAAAGATATAAAAGATATATTTTATGATATGGTGATGGATTACTGCTTTGCAATTAGTGAATTTAATATAAAACATCACTCATCA
>NZ_JADPET010000080.1 GCF_015667935.1 Clostridium sp. 1001270J_160509_D11
TATAGAAATCGAAAAATTTTATATAGGGGGCAATATAGTGAAAAAATTTATTTTAGAAAAATTTAAGGATATTTTTAATTACGATGAAAATTTAAGAATATTTTTTTCTCCAGGGAGAGTTAATTTAATAGGTGAACATACTGATTACAATGGGGGTCATGTATTTCCTTGTGCTTTGAGCTTTGGTACTTATGGTGCTATTTCTCTAAGAGGTGATAAAATTGTTAGAATGTATTCAGAAAACTTTGTAGATAAAGGAATTATTACTTTTAATATAGATGATTTAAAAAATGAAAAAGAACATGATTGGGCAAATTATCCAAAAGGAGTTATAGAAGCTCTTAGAAATCATGGATATGATATAGAACAAGGATTTGATATGGTGGTATATGGAAATATTCCAAATGGCGCAGGTTTATCATCATCAGCATCACTTGAGCTGTTAATGGCTGTTATGTTAAATGATATTTTTAAATTCAATGTAGATAGAGTAGATTTAGTAAAATACTGCCAAGAAGCAGAAAATAACTTCATAGGTGTTAACTGCGGTATAATGGATCAATTTGCCATAGGAATGGGTAAAAAAGATAGTGCTATATTATTAGATTGCAACACTTTATCTTATAAATACAGTACAGTAGCATTAGAAGATAAGGTCGTAGTTATAGCTAATACTAATAAAAGAAGAGGTCTTGCAGATTCAAAATACAATGAAAGAAGAAGTGAATGTGAACAAGCGTTAAAAGAACTTCAAGTTAAATTAAATATAAAATCTTTAGGAGAGCTTACTGAAGAAGAATTTGAAAATAATAAATACTTAATAAAAGATGAAGTTAGGATAAAAAGAGCTAAACATGCTGTTTATGAAAATCAAAGAACTTTAAAAGCAGTAAAGGCTTTAGAAGAAAATGATATAGAAGCTTTTGGAAAATTAATGATAGAATCACATAATTCGCTTAGAGATGATTATGAAGTTACAGGAAAAGAATTAGACACATTAGTTGATTTATCATTAAAACACGAAGCTACTGTAGGAAGTAGAATGACAGGCGCAGGATTTGGTGGATGTACAGTATCTATAGTCGAAGGATCTAAAGTAGATGATTTCAAAAAGTTTGTAGGAGAAAATTACAAAAAAATTATAGGATACGATGCAGATTTTTATGTGGCTAGTATAGGTGATGGAACAAGAGAAATATAAATACGGGAGATGAATAATATGATATTAGTATGTGGTGGAGCAGGATATATAGGAAGTCATGCAGTTAGACAACTTATCGATAAGGGTGAAGATGTAGTAATAGTAGATAATTTAGAAACAGGACATAAAGATGCAATACATCCAAAAGCTAAATTTTACAAAGTTGATATAAGAAATGAACAAGAATTAAATAAAGTATTTGAAGAAAATGATATAGATGTAGTTGTACATTTTGCTGCAAATTCTTTAGTAGGCGAAAGTATGACAAACCCTTTAAAATATTTCAATAATAATGTGCACGGAACAGAAGTGTTATTAAAGGTTATGATTAAAAATGGTGTTAAAAAGATAGTATTTTCATCTACAGCAGCAACTTATGGTGAACCTAAACAAATACCAATATTAGAAACTGACCAAACTTGTCCAACAAATGCTTATGGAGAAACAAAGCTTTGTATGGAAAAAATGATGAAATGGGCAGATTGTGCACATGGTGTAAAATATATCTCACTTAGATACTTTAATGTTGCAGGTGCTCATGAAAGTGGAGAAATAGGAGAAGATCATAATCCAGAAACACATTTAATACCATTGATACTTCAAGTTCCTCTAGGAAAAAGAGAATTTATATCAATATTTGGAGATGACTACGACACACATGATGGAACATGTATAAGAGATTATATACATGTTATTGACTTAGCTGATGCACATATACTAGCAGTTGAAAAATTAAGAAGTGGATCTGATAGTAACATTTACAATCTTGGTAGTGGAAATGGATTTACAGTAAAAGAAATGGTACAAGCAGCAAGAGAAGTTACAGGACATGAAATACCAGCTAAGATTTGTGAAAGAAGAGCAGGGGACCCAGCTAAGCTTGTTGCAGCATCAAATAAAGCGAGAACAGAATTAGGATGGAATCCTAAGCATGAAAATATAAAAGAAATGATTGCAACAGCTTGGAAATGGCACCAAGGTCATCCAAATGGATTTGAAAAATAATAAGGAGAATTTGTTATGGATATATTTGTAGAATTTGAAAGATTGATAAATTTTGGATTAAAAAATAAATTATTTGAAAAAGAAGACGTAATTTTTATGAGAAATTCTCTTATAGAATTATTTAAAATAGATGAATATGTAGTAGAAGAAGTAGAAGATGAAGATTTAGAAAATGTTACACCTATAATGAATAATATATTAGATTATGCATATGAAGTAGGTATTTTAGAATCTAATTCACCAGTATATAGAGATTTGTTAGATACAAAAATAATGGGATTATTAATGCCTAGACCATCACAAGTTATCAATAAATTTAATGAATTATATAAATGTGATGAAAAAAAAGCGACAGATTATTTATACGACTTAAGTAGAGCATGTGATTATGTTAGAACTTCTAGAATTGCTCAAAATATGACTTGGAAAACAGATACAAAATACGGTCAATTAGATATAACAATTAACTTATCTAAGCCAGAAAAAGACCCTAAAGCTATTGCAGCAGCTAGAAATATAAAGAGTGCTTCTTATCCAAAATGCCTGTTATGCAAGGAAAATGTTGGATATGCAGGTAGATTAAATCATCCAGCTAGACAAAATATAAGAATAATACCTTTTGAACTTCAAGGAGAAAAATGGAATTTACAATATTCACCATATTCTTATTATAATGAACATTGCATAGTGTTATCTAGTGAACATGTTCCTATGAAAATAAGCAAAAAGACTTTTGACAGAAATCTAGAATTTGTAGAAAAATTTCCACATTATTTCATAGGGTCTAATGCAGATTTACCTATAGTAGGAGGTTCAATACTAACTCATGATCATTATCAAGGTGGTAGATATGAATTTGCAATGGCAAAGGCTGAATCCGTTTACGATATAGATATAGAAGGATATGAAGATTTAAAAATATCTGTAGTAAAATGGCCATTATCAGTTATCAGAATAAATGGCAAGGATAGAGAAAAGATAAGTGAATTAGGAGATAAAATATTAAATCATTGGAGAAATTACAGTGATGAAAAAGTAGGAATATATGCATATACAGATGAAACTCCTCATAATACAATTACACCTATATCAAGAAGAAGAGGAGAAAACTATGAATTAGATTTAGTTTTAAGAAATAATAGATGTGATGATGAGCATCCAGATGGTATATTCCATCCACACAAAGAGCTTCATCATATCAAAAAAGAAAATATAGGTCTAATAGAAGTACTAGGATTAGCTGTATTACCAGCTAGACTTAAGGAAGAGTTAGCTAAAGTAAAAATATGTTTATTAGATAGTTCAAAAGAACATTTAATGCATGAAGATGAAGCTTTAGTACCTCATCTAGATTGGTTTAATTCAATTAAATCTAAATATGTAAATATAAATGAATCAAATGTAGATTCAATAATAGAAAATGAAGTAGGATTCGTATTTGAAAAAGTGCTAGAAGATTGTGGTGTTTTCAAATGGGATGAAGAAGGACAACAAGGTATAAAAAGATATCTAGAAGATCTTAAAAATTGTATTGAAAAAAAAACTTTAAAATGTAAAAAAAAAGTAGTAGGGCATTTGAATAATTCTGATATTGTAGCTTATAATGTAAAGTTTGAAAATGGATTTGAAGTAGAAGTACTTAATTTAGGAGGTGTTATAACTAAAATAATAACTCCTGATAAAGATGGTAATTTAGAAAATATAGTAGTTGCGTATGAAGATATAGACGACTATATAGAAAATCCACATTATTATGGTGCAATTATAGGAAGAACAGGTGGAAGGATCTGTAATGGAAAAGTAGTTATAGAAGGTAAAGAATATCAACTAAATAAAAACTACGGTTTACATCAAGGTCATGGAGGCGATGAAGGTTTCAATAAAAAAATATGGGATGTAGCAGTTGAAGAAACTGAAGAGTATGTTTTATTAAATTTAAGTCGAGTTTCACAAGATAAAGAAGAGAATTACCCTGGAAAATTATATGCTGAAGTCGTTTATAAAATATATAAGGATTTTAAATTAGACATTATTTATAAGGCAGATAGTGATAAAACGACTTTAGTTAATATGACAAATCACAGTTATTTTAACTTAAGCGGTAATATAAAAAGACCTGTAACAGATTTTAATTTAAAGCTTGATTGTGACAGTTTCTTAGAACTTGATGAGACTTCTATTCCAACAGGTAAAATTTTAAAAGTAAAGGATAATAAACCGTTTGATTTTACAGAACTTAAATCTATAGGAAAAGATATCGATGATAATAATCAGCAAATAAAATTTGGCAAGGGGTATGATCATGCGTTTTTATTAAAAGACGATAAAAAAATATACGTTGAAGATCCAAAAAGTAAACGTAATATGACTATTCAAACCAGCCAAGACGCTGTAGTTATTTATACTATGAATTCTCAACAAAAGAAAAATACTTATATGGGAAAATTACCTCCTATACGCCATGGAATTTGTTTTGAAACACAAGCACCTCCAATTGGAAAAGATATGTGCTTTATAGATAGATCTATATTAAAAGAAAATGAACAATATCTTCAAAGCACAACTTATTCTTTTGGATTGATTAAATAAATATTTAATTAAAGCTCCCAAAACAATTGAATTTGTAATGATTTAAATTTGATTGTTTTCATATATAACATATATTTTTATATTTTATACAAAGCTATCGTAATTTTATATTAGTGCGATGGCTTTTTTTTGAAAAAATTTAAAAAAAATGAGCTGTTCATAGTCCTCTTGAGATAGAACAGCTCATTTTCTTATGATTTATAGTTTTATTTAAATTCTTTAGAAACTTCGAAGAAATTAGTAAAATCTTTAATTAAACCATCTTTACACATATTATTTTCAGCAAATAATTCAGCATTTTTTCCAAAAGGATCTATAGCCATTATTTTACCTATATTTGCTTTTCTAGCAGCTTTAATTCCAGAGAATGCATCTTCAACAACTAAACATTCACTAGGATCTAATCCTAATTTACTAGATGCTATTAAAAAGATATCTGGTGCTGGTTTACCAGGAAAAGTTCCATTATCGTAAACGACTTTATTAATATCAAACCAATTTCCTAATTTAAATATATCAAAATAAAAATCTAAGTTTTCTTTAACTGTAGCAGTAGCTATAGTTCTAGGTATATTATTTTCTTTTAGAGTATCTAAAACATCAGTTAATCCATTTGTTAGTTTTAATTCTTCAGGTCTTTCTAGACATAACTCTCTGTAGTAAGCTTCTTTTTCATAAGATAATTTTTCTATTTCCTCATCAGTTAAAGAATCAGAAACAAAGAAATTAAGAATTTCTTTATTTGTTCTACCATGAAGATTTACAGAGATATCATGCTCAGTTAATTCTCCTTTAGAGTATTTTTTTACCATATGAACCCATGCGGCTTCATGTAAGTGTGAGTCTTGAAACATTGTTCCATTAAAATCAAAAATTATTCCTTTCATAAATTACTCCTTTGTTTGTATTATTTTTTTGCTATTATTATATTTACATATTGTTCATAGTGCTTTTGTACATCGCTATTGATACCCCAATCAGTTATAAGATAGTCGATATTGTGAAGGTTATAAAATACATAAAAATCATCTTTATTTATCTTTTTATGATCGACAAGAAGGTATTTTTCCCTTGAATTATCTAATGCGATTTCTTGAGCCTTTCCTTCTTCGATATTGTAATTACATATAGCTTCATTATGTATACCATTTGCACTTATAAACGATTTATTAAAATTTAATTTTTTTAAATTTGCATTAGTTACAGGTCCAACTAATGCTCTAGTATTTTTTCTAAAGTTACCACCAGTTAATATTAACTCTATAGTGTCTGATAATTTTAGAATATCAAAAACTGGATAGTTGTTTGTTATTACACGAATGCGCTTATTTATTATATTTTGAGCTAATAACTCAATAGTTGTCCCAGGACCGAGAAATATAGTATCTCCGTCTTGTATATAAGAAGCAGCTAATTGTGCAATTTTACTTTTTTCATCGATTTGGAGCCCCTTTTTATCTGTGTGTGAGAGTTCTTGATTTATAGAATAAGAAATACTTTGAGCTCCTCCATGGATTCTGACAAGTTTTCCTGCTTTATCTAATTCGTCTAGATCTCTTCTAACTGTCATATCAGAAACGTTAAGTTCATTTATTATATCGTTCACATTTATGATACCTTTAGAATTTACCATTTCGACAATTTTATATAATCTCTCTCTTTTTAACATAGTTATCACTCCTTGCTTTAAACATAATTTATCATATATTAAATATTAAGTCAATAAAAACAAACAAAAACAAACAAAAAATAAAGTTAGAAATGATACTGCTATAGGTGTGTAGAAAAATATTCATATGAGCTAGGAATATATTGAAAGTAAACGATTTTATATTTGAATAAAATATGTTGAAATTCTTGGAAAAAAATTTGGAAAACGATTGACTTAATAGATATATAGATGTATAATTAAACAAAAGAAAACAATAACAAACATTAAAAAACGTTTAAAAAGATTAAAAATAAATAAATACAATAAATCAATGAAATATAATGTACAGGAGGACTATCGTATGTTTAAAACTTTACCAAAAGATTTTATGCTTGGTGGAGCAACAGCTGCATATCAAGCAGAAGGAGCTACTAAAGAAGGTGGAAAAGGGGCAGTAGCTTGGGATGAATTCTTAGAAAAACAAGGAAGATTCAGTCCAGATCCAGCAAGTGATTTTTATCACAGATATGAAGAAGATATAAAATTATGTGAAAAATTTAGTATAGATTCTATAAGAATATCTATCGCATGGACAAGAATTTTTCCAACTGGAACAGGGGAAGTAAATCAAGAAGGTGTAGATTACTATCATAGAGTATTTGAAGAATGCAAAAAAAGAAATATAACTCCATTTGTAACACTACATCATTTCGATACACCAAAGACATTATTTGATAACGGAGATTTTTTAAATCGTGATACAATAGATGCTTTCCTTAAATATGCAGAATTTTGTTTTAATGAATTTAAAGAAGTTCATTATTGGTCTACATTTAATGAAATTTATCCTGTGGCAACTAATCAATACTTATTGGGAATATTCCCTCCAGGAATAAAATTTGATTTTACAAAAATAATACAATGTCTTCACAATATGATGTTAGCTCATGCTATGACAGTAAATCTATTTAAAGATGGCAACTATGAAGGTGAAATAGGTGTAGTTCATTCATTAGAAACTAAATATCCAGCAACTGACTCAGAAGAAGATAAGAGAGCAGCTTTTATAGAAGATGCATTCTCAATAAGATTTTTATTAGATGCTACATATTTAGGATATTACTCAAAAGAAACAATGGAAGCTATAGATCATATTTGTAAAGTTAATAATGCTACTTATGATTTTAGAGATGAAGATTTTGAAATAATGAAAAAAGCAGCAAATAGAAATGATTACTTAGGAATAAATCACTATCAATGTCATTTTATAAAAGCTTATGATGGAGAAAGTATGATTCATCATAATGGAACTGGAGATAAAGGTAGTTCAGTTTATAGAGTAAAAGGTATAGGAGAAAGAATATACAAAGAAGGTTTACAAAGAACTGATTGGGACTGGTTAATATATCCAGAAGGTCTATATGATTTATTAATGAGAATAAAGAAAGATTATCCAAATTATAACAAAATATATATTACAGAAAATGGTATGGGATATAAAGATGAATTTGAAGATGGAATAATAATGGATAAAGCTCGTATAGATTACATAAAAGTTTATTTAGAAGCTATAAGTGATGCAATAGCAGATGGTGTAAATGTAAAGGGATATTTCTTATGGTCATTAATGGATTTATTCTCATGGAGCAATGGATATAATAAAAGATACGGACTATTCTATGTAGATTTTGAAACACAAAAGAGATATCCAAAAGAATCAGCTTATTGGTATAAAACAGTAAGTGAAACAAAGGTAATAATATAGAAAATTTTTAAAATAAAAATATGATATTACAAGGGAATATTATAATAATATACCCTTGTAATAATTAAAAATAATGAGATATGTATTTAGGAGGAGATAAGATGAATAAACAAGAATTAGGAATGCTTGGATTTGAAATAGTTGCTTATGCAGGCGATGCTAGAAGCGCATTAATGAAATTATTAAAAGAAGTTAGAAGTGGAAATTTTGAAAATGTAGAAAAATATTTACAAGAAGCAGAAGAAAATTTAAATTTAGCTCATAGTTCACAAACAAAAATATTATCTCAAGAAGCAGCTGGTGAAGATTTAGATATAGGATTCATATTTATACATGGACAAGATCACTTAATGACAACTTTATTATTAAAAGAAGTTGTTCAAGATTTTGTAGAACTTTATAAAAGAACTAAATAGTATTTTAATAAAAAAGGGGAGATTTTTTTATGGGAGCGATAATAAAACAAATTGAAAAAGGGAAGCCATTTTTTGAAAAGATTTCAAGAAATATTTATTTAGGTGCGATAAGAGATGGATTTTTAGCTGCTATGCCTGCAATATTATTTTCTAGTATATTTATATTAATAGCAGCTGTACCAGAAGTATTTAATTTTTATTGGCCAGAAAATGTATCTACTTGGCTTTGGAAAGTTTATAATTATTCTATGGGTGTTGTTGGTTTACTTGTTTCAGCTACAACAGCTAGATGTTTAAGTGAATCTATGAATAGATCAATGCCAAAAAATAGAGTAATAAATGCTGTATCAACAATGTTAGCTTCAATAGTAGGCTTTTTACTATTAAGTGTAGATCCAATAGATGGAGGATTTTCTACAACTTATATGGGAACTAAAGGTTTATTAGCTTCATTTATTTCAGCATTTATAGTAGTTAATGTTTATAAATTCTGTGTTATTAGAGATATAACTATAAAAATGCCAAAAGAAGTTCCAGGAACAATATCTCAAACTTTTAGAGATATAATACCTTTTGCTTTATCTGTATTTCTAATAGTACTTGTAGATTTAGTAGTTAGAAATATAACAGGAGCTTCATTTGCTGAATTTATTATAACTTTATTACAACCATTATTTACAGCTGCAGATGGATATGTAGGAATATCTATAATCTGGGGAGCTATGGCACTATTCTGGTTTATGGGTGTGCATGGTCCATCAATAGTAGAACCAGCTATAGCAGCGATAATATATGCAAATGTAGATGCAAACTTAGCTTTATATCAAGCTGGAGAACACGCTTCAAATGTTTTAACTGTTGGTCTTGGTAACTTTGTAGGTACTATGGGAGGAACAGGTGCAACTTTAATATTACCTTTTATATTCTTACTATTTGCAAAATCAAAACAATTAAAGGCGGTAGGAAAGGCTTCTGTTGTACCAGTTTGTTTTGCAGTAAATGAACCATTATTATTTGCAACACCAATAATTTTAAATCCATACTTCTTTGTACCATTTATATGTGCACCAATTGTGAATGTATGTATATTTAAATTCTTTGTAGATGTAATAGGAATGAACAGTTTTATGTACGTGTTACCATGGGCTACTCCTGCTCCACTAGGTTTAGTATTAGGTACAGGATTTAGTATATGGGCATTTGTACTAGTAGTAGTATTACTAGTAGTTGATTTTGTGATTTATTTCCCATTCTTTAAAGCTTATGATGATGAGCTATTAGAACAAGAAAGAAATAATGCTGAAGAAGAAAAAGAAGAAGAAAAAATTGAAGCAAAAGAAAAAGCTCAAGTAAAAGAAGAAGTTGCAGCTACAGTATCTGATGAGGATGCAACTGAAAATAATAATAAAGAAGTTAAACCAACAAATGTATTAGTATTATGTGCAGGGGCTGGTACAAGTGCTATGCTTGCAAATGCACTTGTAGAAGGAGCTAAGGAATTAAATCTTCCAATATCTGCTACAGCAGGTGCATATGGTTCTCATTATGAAATAATGAAGGATTTTGATATGATAATATTAGCACCTCAAGTTGCTTCATATTATGATGACATAAAAGCAGATGCAGATCGTCTTAATGTGAAACTTATTGCTACAAAAGGTGTAGAATATATTAATTTAACTAGAGATCCTAAAAAAGCAGTTGAGTTTGTATTAAGCCAAATTTAATTGTATTTAAAAAAACACCTATTTATATAAAAAATGCTATCGTGTTTTATTGCGATAGCATTTTTCGTGTTTGAAAAGAGTGTTAAAAAAATATCAAATATAAATTTATATTTAATTTTAAAATACAGTTAAAAATGTTAAAAGAGTGTTAAAACCAGTGCAATTGACTTGGAAAAAGCTTACTATAAATATATAGAATATAAATGTAAGGGGATGGATATTATGGAGTCATCTATACACACAATTGCATGTAATCATTTATTGATACTCTTTGCAGTAGTTACAATGACAGGAATAATATGTAGTAAATTAAGTGATATTTTGAAGATTCCTGACGTTGTATTATTTTTAATAGCAGGTATTTTTATTGGTCCATCAGTATTAAAATTTATTGATATTAGCCAATATCAAGTCGAAAATCAACTTATACTTACATTTGGATCAGCTTTTATATTATATATGGGTGGTAAAGAGATAAGTTTAAAGGTATTAAAAAATGTAAAAATAAGTGTGTTACTACTTTCAACTGTAGGAGTTTTAATATCAGCATTTCTTATGCAACAAGTAATAGGTTTTTCATTTAAAACAAGTGCAATGGTAGCACTTTTAGCAGGAAGTATAATTGCTTCAACTGACCCAGCAACATTAGTACCTATTTTTAACCAAATTAAAATAAATAGAAAGGTATCACAGACAGTTATAAGTGAGTCTGCTTTTAATGATGCCACAGGTGCAATTTTAACTTCAGCTGTACTAGCTATTATGTTATCAGGAAAATTCTCATTACAAGAGAACTTATATGAACTTGTATTGATGATAGTAATAGGTTTAGTAGTAGGATTGCTTACAGGAGTTATTTTATTAGCATTAGTAAATGACAGTCCAAGGGGAATATTCCAAGATTACACACCTATAATATCTATAATATCTGTAATAATAGCATATGAATTATCTACAGCACTTGGCGGAAGTGGATATATGTCATGCTTTATAGTAGGTATAGTTACAGGAAATAAACAAAACTTCAAATTATGGCTAAGTCAGAAATCCTACGATGCAGATTGTCATGTAGCAGAAACATTAGGTACAATTTGTAGAATGTGTATATTTATAATTTTAGGTAGTCAAGTTGATTTACAAGTAGTAGGAAAATACTTTGTACCATCAGTTATAAGTGTTGCATGTTTTATGTTTATTGTAAGACCGATAAGTGTATTAGCATGTACTTTAGTTGATAGACAGGCAAAATGGAAGAAAAATGAGATATTTTTTATGATGTGGGTAAGAGAGACAGGTGTTATACCGGCAGCTCTTTGTGGTATAGTAACATCAATGAATATTCCGGGAAAAGAAATTATATCATCAGTAGTATTTATGACTATACTTATAACTTTGATTATACATGGATCAAGTACAAAGTTTGTTGCTAAAAAATTAGGTCTTTTAATAGAAGATAAGCCTACAGAAGAAAATAAAGGGTTGGTATAAATTTAATATAAATAAAAAAGGTGTGGGACAGATTGATTTCCCACACCTTTTTTAATTCTAAGGAAATTAGATATTATCTGGTTTGTGGATAATGTATAATTTCCAACCTATTAACTTAAGCAACGGAATCTTTGATTCGTTGGCGCCATGAGCGAAGCGAATTTTTTTAATTCTAAGGAAATTATATATTATTCGTTTGTTGCAAGAGCTACATAAACTCTTTGTGATAACTCATCATCTAGCATGTATAATGCATGAGGATTATCAGCACATCTTTTTACCTTTTTAAGTAAAGTTGTGAAATTATCTTCTTCTTCAACTTGTTCATCGACAAACCAATTTAAAAAACTAATAGTTGCATGTTCTTTTTCAGAAACGGCTATATCCATTATGTTATATATTTTTCTTGTTACTAATTCTTCATGAGCTAAACCAGTTTCAAATACTTCTATAATATCAGTATAAGTTTCTTTTGGTTTGTCTATTTGGCCAAGGACTACAGTGCCACCTTTTTGGAATACATAATCATAAAATTTCATTGCATGATCGATTTCTTCTTGTGCTTGTACTCTAAAGAAGTTAGCAAAACCACTTAAATCTATAGATTCACAATAAGCAGCCATAGCTAAGTAAGTATAAGAAGAATAAAATTCAAAAGTAACTTGATCATTAATAGCTTTTTCTAAATCTTTACTCAACATAAATTTGCCCCCTTAAAAATAAGATATAATTATATTTTATATCAAATAGTTAGAAAATGTAACTTTATATATGTATAATTTTAGTGTTTATTGTTGTATTTTTCAATACTCATTGTTTCTGTTTCTACAAGTGTTCCCAATTCTTTTATTTTTACAAATCCAGA